>NZ_JBFULC010000041.1:0-68472 GCF_056400525.1 Stenotrophomonas sp. P5_A9 | reverse complement strand
GCTCTACCCCGCACCATCCCACAATCACACCCAACCACCTCGAAACCGGCGGTCACGCCCAACCATCCCGCAACCGGCTGGGCCACCCGATGAGTGGTGACCAGCAGCACCAAAAGAACAGCGGCCACGCATGGCGTGGCTCAACCGCTGTTGCCATGCACACCGACAGAGTATCGGGGCTGGCGTGGGTGGGTTGGCGGGACCGTTGGGCGCCATGGATGGCGCCCACGAGCCTCCAGGGAGGATTTACGGCGTGTCCCGCCAACCCACCCACGCCAGCCCCGATACTCTGTCGGTGTGCATGGCAACAGCGGTTGAGCCACGCCATGCGTGGCCGCTGTTCTTTTGGTGCTGCTGGTCACCACTCATCGGGTGGCCCAGCCGGTTGCGGGATGGTTGGGCGTGACCGCCGGTTTCGAGGTGGTTGGGTGTGATTGTGGGATGGTGCGGGGTAGAGCCGACCGTTGGTCGGCTGCCTTCGGCGCCGATCGATCAACGCTTACATCAACCGATACACGGGCTCGCGTGGCTGCTGTTCTTTCCGGCTCTACGTGTAGCCACCCATGGGGTGGCTCTACCGGTGGCGGGGTCGTTGGGTGTGACCGGCGGTTGCGGTGTGCTTGGGCGTGACCGCCGGTTGCGCGGTGGCTTGATGTGACCGCCGGTTGGGATGTCGTTGGGCGTGACCGTCGCGGTGGGGCGGTTGGGTGTGACGGCCGGCGGCGCGGTGGTTGGGGGTAGAGCCGACCGTTGGTCGGCTGCCCTCCGCGCAGACCAATCAGCGCTTGCTCAACCGGTGCACGGCCTCGACCAGCACGCCTACGTGTTCGGGGTTCATGTCCGGGGACATGCCGTGGCCCAGGTTGAATACGTGGCCTTCGCGGGAGCCGCCGTTGCCGTCGGCGTAGCTGTCGAGCACCCGAGCGGCGGCGCGTTCGATGGCCGCGGGGTTGCCGTACAGGGTGGCGGGGTCCAGGTTGCCTTGCAGGGCGACGCGGCCGCCGGTGCGGGCGAGCGCGTCGGACAGATCGAGGGTCCAGTCCACGCCGAGGGCGTCGGCGCCGGTGTCGGCCAGTGCGCCCAAATGCAGGCCGGTGCCCTTGCCGAACAGGATCAGCGGCGTGCGCTGGTCGCCCTGGCCGCGTTCGAGTTCCTGGGCGATGCGGGTGAGGTAGCGCAGCGAGAATTCACGGTACATGCCGGGGCTGAGCACGCCGCCCCAGGTGTCGAAGACCTGCAGCACCTGGGCGCCGGCGGCACGTTGGGCGGCGAGGTAGGCGATGACCGCGTCGGTGACCACCGAGAGCAGCTGGTGCAGGGCGGCCGGTTCGTTCAGGGCCATGGCCTTGATGCGGGCGAAGTCCTTGCTGCCGCCGCCTTCGACCATGTAGCAGGCCAGCGTCCACGGGCTGCCGGAGAAGCCGATCAGCGGCACCTTGCCGTCCAGCTCGCGGCGGATCACGCGCACTGCATCCATCACGTAGCGCAGCTCGGTTTCCATGTCCGGCACGGCCAGCTTGGCGATGGCGGCAGCGTCGCGCACGGGGTGGCGGAACTTGGGGCCTTCGCCGTCGACGAAGTACAGCTCCAGACCCATCGCATCGGGAATGGTGAGGATGTCGGAGAACAGGATCGCCGCGTCCAGGTCGAAACGACGCAGCGGCTGCAGGGTGACTTCGCAGGCGATGTCCGGGTTCTTGGCCATGGCCAGGAAGCTGCCGGCCTTGGCGCGGGTGGCGCGGTATTCGGGCAGGTAGCGGCCGGCCTGGCGCATCAGCCAGACGGGGGTGCAGTCCACCGGTTCGCGGCGCAGGGCGCGCAGCAGGCGATCGTGGCGGGAGGGGCTGGTCATGCAACGCTTCCTTGGAATCTGGTGGCGCAGGGCCGGGGTGATGGAGCGACGGGCTGCGGCGCTCAGCGCGGCGTGACGCCACTGGTGTAGGTGATCTGGTAGCCGCGCTGGAGCTGGGCATCGCGCGCCTTCTCGAACGCGCGGTGGGCCGGCTCAGCCTGCAGGAACAGCTCGCGGCGCAGCTGCGCGCGACCGCCGACCAGGCCCGATTCACGCAGCAGTTCCCAGCCGCCGAACAGATCCGGTTGCAGGGTCAGCTGGAGATAGCGCGCCGGTTCGGTGGCGCTGGGGTGTTGCTGCAGGAAGACACGCATGACCGCGATTGTAGCCGCGAACGCGGGGACGGGCCGTGCTGGCCCGCCGTGCCTGCGGCGAACGGTCGCAGGCTCAGCCGGTGGCCAGCACGGACAGGACGTCGGCTTCGTCGACGTCGGCCACCACTTCGGCGTGGCCGATGCCGCGCCACAGCACCAGGCGCAGCCGACCGGCGAGGTTCTTCTTGTCCAGGCGCATGCGTGCCAGCAGCGCGTCGGGCGCCAGACCGGCGGGAATTTCCACCGGCAGTTCGTAGCGCAGCAGCAGGTCGCGCAGCTGGTCGGTGTCGGCCTCGCTGCTCATGCCCAGCCGGGCGGACAGGCGAGCAGCGAGCACCATGCCTACCGCGACTGCTTCGCCATGGTTGAGGTTGTCGTTGCCGGGCGCGCCRTAGCCCTGTTCGGTTTCGATGGCATGGCCGAAGGTGTGGCCGAGGTTGAGCAGGGCGCGTTCGCCCTTTTCCAGTGGATCGCGGGCGACGATCTCGGCCTTGTGTTCGCAACTGCGCGCGATCGCCTGGGCCAACGCGGCGTCATCGCCGGCCAGCAGCGCGGCGTGTTCGGCCTGCAGCCAGCGGAAGAACAGCGGATCGCCGATGGCGCCGTACTTGATCACTTCGGCCAGCCCGGCGCGCAGTTCGCGCGGCGGCAGGGTGCGCAGGGCCGCAGTGTCGGCGATCACCGCGCGCGGCGGGTGGAACGCGCCGACCAGGTTTTTGCCTTCGGGAATGTCCACGGCGGTCTTGCCGCCGACCGAGGAATCGACCATCGCCAGCAACGAGGTCGGCAACTGCACGCAGTCCACTCCGCGCATCCAGCAGGCGGCGGCAAAGCCGGCCAGGTCGCCCGCCACGCCGCCACCGAGCGCCATGACGCAGGCATCGCGGGTGGCGCCGAGTGACGCCAGGGCGGTGATCGCCGCGCCGAAGTTGGCCAGGGTCTTGGAGGCTTCGCCGGCCGGCAGCACCATTTCGCCGATCAGCAGGTCCGGGCGTGCGTCGAGCAGGGCCGAATTCACCCCGGCCAGGTAGAGCGGCGCCACCGACGAATCGCTGAGCAGCAGCACATGGCGGCCGCGCACGTGCTGGGCGAGCAGCGCGCCCTGGCCCAGCAGGTTGGGGCCGATGTGGATGGTGTAGGGGGTGTCGCCGCCAACGGCGACGGTGCGGGGGGCGGGGGTCATGCGGGTGTTTCCTGTCGCTGCCATTGCGCGGCCAGGCGCAGTACCAGCTGCGCGGTGGCCTCGGCGGGGGTGTAAAGGTCGGTGTCCAGGGTGAGGTCGGCCAGCTCGCGGTAGAGCGGGTCGCGCAGCGCGGCCATCTCGTGCAGGACCTGTTCGCGGTCCGGACGCTGCAGCAGGGGACGGGTGCGGTCGCGCGCCAGCCGTTCCAGCTGGGCCGGCACGCTGACCCGCAGGTACACCACGAAGCCGTGCGCGGCGATGGTCTGGCGATTGCCGGCATCCAGCACCGCGCCACCGCCGGTGGAGACCAGCTGGTTGCGCCCGGCCAGCAGCGTCTGCAGCACCTGGCGTTCGTGCTGGCGGAAGCCGGCTTCGCCGGAGTGCTCGAAGATGGTCGCGATGCTGGCGCCGGCGGCATCGACGATGGCCTGGTCGGCGTCGACGAAGTCCAGCGTGAAGCGCTCGGCCAGGCGACGCCCGATGCAGGTTTTGCCGGCGCCCATCGGGCCGATCAGGATCAGGTTCGGGGCGGGATTCATTACCCGCGATCCTAACATCTCCGTGCCACGGCCTTTACGCGCAGGCCCCCATCGTGGGGAGCGCGGAATGTCCCGCGCGTTGCCGGAGCGTGCCCATGTCAGTGGCCAAAATCATCGAGATCAATGCCTCCTCCAAGACCAGCGTCGAGGACGCCGTGCGCAGTGGCCTGAAGAAGGTCTCCGAGACGGTCAAGGGTATCCAGGGCGCCTGGATCAATGAAACCAAGGTCGTGACCGATGGCGAGGGCAACATCACCGAGTGGCGGGTCAATCTGCGGGTGACCTTCCTGGTGGGCTGATCGGGCGCCGGGGTTCCCGCCCGGCGATCAGGCCGGGGACACGATGCGACGCTGCTCGTCCAGCGCGATGACCCGGTCGGCCAGAGCGGGCAGGGTGCGCAGTGCCTGCCGGCTGACCCGTTCGTAGTACTGCACGAAGCGTTCCAGCTGCGCGCGGCTCATGCTGCTGCGCTCGGGTTGGGCGGCCTGCATGCTCTGTTCCTGCTGCCAGCGCCAGCGCGGGATCACCGCAAAGTCCGGCGGCTGCAGGAACCACAGGCGGTCGCAGCGCTGCCACAGCGCGGGGTAGTCCGCGGCCAGGGCCTGGTTGCACCAGTGGCGCCAGCGTCCGTCCGGGTCCGCGTCGCGTTCCAGGGCGTTCAGCGGCGGCATCAGTTCGGCCTCGGTCTGGGCCGGCGTGCCGAGGAACCAGCCTTCGAAGACCAGCAGGTCCAGTGGGCCGTCCACGCGCGGCCACAGTGACCATGCGACGCGTTCGTCGGCCAGTTTGTCGAAGCGCGGCAGCACTACCGGCTGGCGCGCGGCGATGGCGTCGAAGGTGGCATGCGCCAGCGGCAGATCGTGGGTGCCCGGCGGCCCGCGAGTGAGCAGCAGCGGGTGCACCTCGCGGGCCAGGCGCTGGCGCTGGGCGCGGGTCAGGTAGACATCGTCGATGGAGAACATGGCCGCCCGCAGACCGCGGGCTTCCGCCAGGGCCACGACCTGCGCGGCCAGCGTCGATTTGCCGCTGCCCTGCAGGCCGCTGATCGCCAATACTGGGACCTCGACGCCGGCGCCCAGCGCGTCCTCCAGCGCCTGCGCGACCAGGGCTTGCGGAAAGCCTTTGTTGCTGGGCATGTACGCGGCGGCAGGCATGCGGTGACAATAAACCCAAATCAGGTGGCAAGAAACCAACCATGACCGATCTGTATACCCAAGCGCTGTCCACCTTCGCCGCGCTGTTCGAGGAAGCCAAGGGCAGCGCGGAAATCGAACCCAACGCGATGACCGTGGCGACCGCCGACAGCATTGGCCAGCCGTCGGCGCGCACCGTGCTGCTCAAGGCCTTCGACGCACGCGGCTTCGTGTTCTACACGCACCTGGACAGCCACAAGGGCCGCGAACTGCGTGCCAATCCGCATGCGGCACTGCTGTTCCTGTGGCGCAGCCTGCGCGAGGCCGGCATCCAGGTGCGCATCGAGGGGCGCGTGGAGCAGGTGGAGGATGCCGAAGCCGATACGTATTTCGCCTCGCGTCCGCGCATGAGCCAGATCGGTGCGTGGGCCTCGCTGCAGTCGCAAACGCTGTCCTCGCGCGAGGAATTCGACGCGCGCGTGGCCACCACGGAGGCCAGCTTCGAGGGTCGCGACGTGCCGCGCCCGGAGGGCTGGAGTGGACTGCGCGTGGTGCCGCAGCGGATCGAGTTCTGGTACGGCGCGCAGTTCCGCCTGCATGAGCGCTGGTGCTATGAAGCGGATGCGGACGGGCAGTGGAGCAAGCGGATGTTGTTCCCGTAAGGGCCGATCGCAACGCTACGCCGGCGCGAGCTGGCGCAGCCATCGCCACAGCGTGGTACGGGAGACCCCCAGTTGCTCGGCGACCTTTTCACGGTTGCCGCCGCAGGCGGTGAGCAGACGCTGCAGGGTGGCCGCGTCCGGCCGGGCCGTGCCGGGCGTGCCCCGGCTCGGCGCCGTGGGCGAGGGGGTTGAAGACGCCGCGCTGCCGTTCAGTTCGGGAAGCCACGCCAGCATCTGTGCCATCGACAGTTCACCGTGCCCCTGCTGCCAATGGATGCGCAGCCGGTCGATCATGTTGCGCAGTTCGCGCACGTTGCCCGGCCAGGGGTACTGGCCAAGCCGCTGCAGGGCATCGGGGGTGAGTGGGGTGTCCATCGCGCCGAGCAGCCGGAAGAAGTGCGCCACCAGCAGCGGCACATCCTCGCGCCGTTCGTGCAGGGACGGCAGTGCGATCCGCAGCGCGGCCAGCCGGTAATACAGATCGCGGCGGAAACGCTGCGCCTCCACCAGCGATTCCAGCGTCTGCAGGGTCGCGGCGATCACACGCACGTCCACCGGCGTGGGTTCGGTCGCGCCCACCCGCAGCACCTCGCGTTCTTCCAGCACGCGCAGCAGGCGGGTCTGCAGCGGCAGCGGCAATTCGCCGATTTCATCCAGGAACAGCGTGCCGCCATCGGCCGCCTCCACCAGGCCGACGCGGCCACCGCGGCGCGCGCCGGTGAAGGCGCCTTCGTTGTAGCCGAACAGTTCTGCTTCCAGCAGCGATTCGCTGATCGCCCCGCAGTTGAGCGCCACCAAGCGCCCGCGTCGGCCGCTGCCGGCGTGCAGCTGGCGGGCGACCAGCTCCTTGCCGGTGCCGGTTGCACCGGTTACCAGCACGGTACTGTCGTGCGGGGCGTACAGCGCGATGCGCTCGCGCACCTGCCGCATGGGAGCGCTGTCGCCGAGCAGGGCGTGGTCGCTGTGCGGGCGCTTGATGGGACCGCGTCGGCGCGGCGCGCTGGCGCCGGAACGGGCCAGGGTCTGGGTCAGCTCCAATGCGTGTTCGAAGGCCTGGCGCACCGAATCGGCCGAGTACAGCAAGACGCCGGGCAGGCCGACCTGTTCGGCGTAGTCGATGGCCATGCCGGTGCCGACGATCACTTCGATGCCGTTGGCGCGCAGGTCGGCGATGCAGTCGCGGGCATCCTCGCGGGTGACGAAGCGACGGTGTTCGATATCCAGCCCGAAGCTGTGCTGGAAGCTGCCGAAGGTAGGTACGTCGGTGGCATGGGTCACCAGCCCGATCCGCGGGGCGATCCGGCGCGCGCGCGCCAGCGCTTCCATCAGGTCGAAGCCGTTGGCCTGGATCGGTACCAGCGGCACCTCCAGCCGGCTGCGCAGGTAGGCCGCGTTCGAGCCGCCGGCGATCACCACTTCGCAGTGCTCGCGACGCAGGCGCTGGCCGATGACATCCACGGCCTCCTCGAAACCGAGGTTGATCGGCACGATGCGCGCGCGGCGGTCGAACTCGGGGATCACATCACCGAGAAGGCCGGTCAGGCGCGACACACTTACTGTCCAGATCACCGGCAGGGCGCCGGGGTCGGGATCGGGCAGGCGCGAACGGTGGCGGGGCAGGCTGATCGACATGGGGGATGTTTCAATGTTTCAGTTCCAGCCATGTTACATCTGTTTCAATGCTGCGGAATGAAACATGTCTCCCCGGGGCCGGTCTCAACGAAATCAGACACTTGTCACTTGGCACGGCCCTTGCGCCTGTCCAAGGGTCAACCACGATGGAATGCCGAATGAGCACCCCTGTTTCCTCCGCTGGCGCGCGCTTCCGCGCCGCACTGGCTGCCGAATCGCCGTTGCAGGTGATCGGCGCGATCAACGCCAACCATGCCCTGCTGGCCAAACGCGCCGGCTATCGCGCGATCTACCTGTCCGGTGGCGGCGTCGCGGCCGGCTCGCTGGGCCTGCCGGACCTGGGCATCAACACCCTGGAAGACGTGCTGATCGACGTGCGCCGCATCACCGATGTTTGCGACCTGCCGCTGATGGTGGACATCGACACCGGCTTTGGCCCCAGCGCATTCAATATCGCGCGTACGGTGAAGTCGCTGATCAAGGCCGGCGCGGCCGCCTGCCACATCGAAGACCAGGTCGGCGCCAAGCGCTGCGGTCATCGCCCGGGCAAGGAGATCGTGTCGCAGGGCGAGATGGTGGACCGGGTCAAGGCCGCCGCCGATGCGAAGACCGATCCGGACTTCTTCCTGATCGCGCGCACCGATGCCATCCAGGTCGATGGCGTGGACGCGGCCATCGAACGCGCCATCGCCTGCGTGGAGGCCGGTGCCGACGGCATCTTCGCCGAGGCCGCCTATGACCTGGACACCTACCGCCGCTTCGTCGATGCGGTGAAGGTGCCGGTGCTGGCCAACATCACCGAGTTCGGTGCCACCCCGCTGTTCAGCCGCGATGAACTGGCCTCGGCCGGCGTGGCCATCCAGCTGTTCCCGCTGTCCGCATTCCGCGCCGCCAACAAGTCGGCCGAGAACGTGTATGAGACCATCCGCCGCGAGGGCCACCAGCGTAATGTGGTGGAGGCGATGCAGACGCGCGAAGAGCTGTACGACCGTATCGGTTACCACGCTTTCGAGCAGCAGCTCGATGCGTTGTTTGCCGCCAAGAAGTAAGACCGCACACTGTTTTCTGGAGGGATCATGAGCGACACCACTACCGCCCCCGGCTTCAAGCCGAAGAAATCCGTCGCCCTGTCGGGCACCGCCGCCGGCAACACCGCGCTGTGCACCGTCGGCCGCAGCGGCAACGACCTGCATTACCGCGGGTATGACATCGCCGATCTGGCCAACACCAGCGAGTTCGAGGAAATCGCGCATCTGCTGGTCCACGGCAAGCTGCCGACCCGTGCTGAGCTGGTTGCCTACAAGACCAAGCTGAAGTCGCTGCGTGGCATCCCGGCCGCGGTCAAGGCCGCGCTGGAAGAACTGCCGCCGTCGGCGCACCCGATGGATGTGATGCGCACCGGCGTGTCCGTGCTCGGCTGCGTGTCGCCGGAGAAGGACGACCACAACCATCCGGGCGCGCGCGACATCGCCGACAAGCTGATGGCCTGCCTGGGCTCGATGCTGCTGTACTGGTACCACTGGAGCCACAACGGCCGTGCGATCGACGTGGAGACCGACGATGACTCCATCGGTGGCCATTTCCTGCATCTGCTGCACGGTGAGAAGCCGCAGGATTCGTGGGTCAAGGCGATGCACTCCTCGTTGATCCTGTACGCCGAACACGAGTTCAACGCGTCGACCTTCGCCTGCCGCGTCATCGCCGGGACCGGCAGCGACATGTACAGCGCGATCACCGGCGGCATCGGTGCCCTGCGCGGTCCCAAGCACGGCGGTGCCAATGAAGTGGCCTTCGAAGTGCAGAAGCGCTACGACAGCCCGGACGATGCCGAGGCCGACATCAAGGCCCGTGTGGAGCGCAAGGAAGTCGTGATCGGTTTCGGCCACCCGGTCTACACCGTCAGCGATCCGCGCAACAACATCATCAAGGAAGTCGCGCGCGATCTGTCCGCCGAACAGCAGAACGTCAAGATGTACGACATTGCCGAGCGTCTGGAGTCGGTGATGTGGGACATCAAGAAGATGTTCCCGAACCTGGATTGGTTCAGCGCGGTCAGCTACCACATGATGGGCGTGCCGACGGCGATGTTCACCCCGCTGTTCGTGATCGCGCGCACCTCCGGTTGGAGCGCGCACATCATCGAGCAGCGCATCGACGGCAAGATCATCCGCCCGAGCGCGAACTACACCGGCCCGGAAGACCAGGCCTTCGTGCCGATCGACCAGCGCAAGTAAGACAGACGTACCGCACCCGTTCGCGGGTGCTTTGCGGACCAGGCCGGCGGGATGCCGGTCTGCTCCGTTGCGGCGTCGCTACTCCTTCTTCGCCGGTGTCACGACGCCCCGGCCCGCCAACAAGCAGCTATCGCCAGCCATGAATACTCAGTACCGCAAGAACCTCCCCGGCACCGCGCTGGACTATTTCGATACCCGTGCCGCCGTCGACGCGCTGCAGCCCGGTGCCTATGCCACGCTGCCGTACACCTCGCGCGTGCTGGCCGAAAACCTGGTGCGCCGCTGCGACCCGGCCACGCTGGAGCCCTCGCTGCGGCAGCTGATCGAGCGCCGCCAGGACCTGGATTTTCCGTGGTTCCCCGCACGCGTGGTGTGCCACGACATCCTCGGCCAGACCGCGCTGGTGGACCTTGCCGGCCTGCGCGATGCGATTGCCGATGCCGGTGGCGACCCGGCCCAGATCAATCCGGTGGTACCCACCCAGCTGATCGTCGATCACTCGCTGGCGGTGGAATTCCCCGGCTTTGACAAAGCCGCGTTCGAAAAGAACCGCGCCGTCGAAGACCGCCGCAATGAAGACCGTTTCCATTTCATCAACTGGACCAAGAAGGCGTTCAAGAACGTCGACGTGATTCCGCCGGGCAACGGGATCATGCACCAGATCAATCTGGAGAAGATGTCGCCGGTCGTGCAGGTGCGCGATGGCGTGGCCTTCCCGGATACCTGCGTGGGCACCGACAGCCACACCCCGCACGTGGACGCGTTGGGCGTGATCGCCATCGGCGTGGGCGGGCTGGAAGCGGAGAGCGTGATGCTCGGCCGCGCGTCCTGGATGCGCCTGCCCGACATCATCGGCGTGGAGCTGACCGGCCGCCCGCAGCCGGGCATCACCTGCACCGACGTGGTGCTGGCACTGACCGAATTCCTGCGCAAGGAGCGCGTGGTCGGTGCGTGGATCGAGTTCTACGGGGAGGGCGCCAACGCGCTGACCATCGGTGACCGCGCCACCATCTCCAACATGACGCCGGAGTTCGGCGCGACCGCGGCGATGTTCTACATCGACCAGCAGACCCTGGACTACCTGCGGCTGACCGGCCGCGAAGATGCCCAGGTCGCCCTGGTGGAAACCTACGCCAAGGCCACCGGCCTCTGGGCTGACGATCTGGTCACCGCGCAGTACGAGCGCGTGCTGCAGTTCGACCTCTCCACCGTGGTGCGCAACATGGCCGGCCCGTCCAACCCGCACAAGCGTGTGGCGACCACCGACCTGGCTGCGCGCGGCATCGCCGATGAAGGCAAGCTGGCCTCGGGCAAGCAGGAACAGGCCGATGGCCTGATGCCCGATGGCGCGGTGATCATCGCCGCGATCACCAGCTGCACCAACACCAGCAATCCGCGCAACGTGATTTCTGCCGCATTGCTGGCCCGCAACGCCAACCGCGCCGGCCTGACCCGCAAGCCGTGGGTGAAGAGCTCGCTGGCGCCCGGCTCCAAGGCGGTGCAGCTGTATCTGGAAGAGGCCGGCCTGCTGACCGAACTGGAGCAGATGGGCTTTGGCATCGTCGCCTTTGCCTGCACCACCTGCAACGGCATGAGTGGCGCGTTGGACCCGAAGATCCAGCAGGAAGTGATCGACCGCGACCTGTATGCCACCGCCGTGCTCTCGGGCAACCGCAACTTCGACGGCCGCATCCACCCGTATGCCAAGCAGGCCTTCCTGGCTTCGCCGCCGCTGGTGGTCGCCTATGCCATTGCCGGTACGGTGCGCTTCGATATCGAGAAGGACGCGCTCGGCCATGACGCCGACGGCAACCCGATCACGCTGAAGGACCTGTGGCCGAGCGATGCCGAGATCGACGCGGTGGTCAAGGCCAGCGTCAAGCCCGAGCAATTCCGCAAGGTCTACGACCCGATGTTCACCTTCAAGGTGGAACATGGCGCACCGATCAGCCCGCTGTACGACTGGCGCCCGCAGAGCACCTACATCCGCCGCCCGCCGTACTGGGAAGGCGCGCTGGCCGGTGCGCGCAGCCTGACCGGCATGCGCCCGCTGGCGGTGCTCGGCGACAACATCACTACCGATCACCTGTCACCGTCGAACGCGATCATGGCCAGCAGCGCGGCCGGTGAGTACCTGGCGAAGATGGGCCTGCCCGAGGAAGACTTCAATTCCTACGCGACCCACCGTGGCGATCACCTCACCGCGCAGCGTGCCACCTTCGCCAACCCGAAGCTGATCAATGAAATGGCCGTGATCGACGGCCAGGTCACGCAGGGCTCGCTGGCGCGCGTGGAGCCGGAGGGCCAGGTCACCCGCATGTGGGAAGCCATCGAAACCTACATGTCGCGCAAGCAGCCGCTGATCATCATCGCCGGTGCCGACTACGGCCAGGGCAGCTCGCGCGACTGGGCCGCCAAGGGCGTGCGGCTGGCCGGCGTGGAGGCGATCGCGGCCGAAGGCTTCGAGCGCATCCACCGTACCAACCTGATCGGCATGGGCGTGCTGCCGCTGGAGTTCAAGGAAGGCGTCAACCGCAGGACACTGGGCATCGATGGCACCGAAACCTTCGACGTGCTCGGCGATCGCGTGCCGCGCGCCGAGCTGACCCTGGTCATCCACCGCCGCGACGGTGAACAGCTGCGGGTGCCGGTCACCTGCCGGCTGGATACCGCCGAGGAGGTGTCGATCTACGAGGCTGGCGGCGTGCTGCAGCGGTTCGCCCAGGACTTCCTGGAATCGGCGCAGGTCGCCTGATTCCACCCGCATCACCACGGCCCTGCACCGGGCCGTCTTTCCATCAGGACTTCGATATGGCGTTTCTCCCCCAGCTCCGCATTCCCGCCACCTACATGCGCGGTGGTACCAGCAAGGGTGTGTTCTTCACGCTGACCGACCTGCCTGCCGCTGCGCAGGTGCCAGGCCCGGCCCGCGATGCCCTGCTGATGCGCGTGATCGGTTCGCCCGATCCCTACGGCAAGCACACCGACGGCATGGGCGGGGCGACGTCGAGCACCAGCAAGTGCGTGATCATCGCCGCCGCATCGGTGCCGGATCATGACGTGGACTATCTGTACGGCCAGGTCGCGATCGAGACCGCGCTCGTCGACTGGAGCGGCAACTGCGGCAACCTCAGTACGGCCGTCGGCCCGTTCGCGATCAGTAACGGCTTCATCGATCCGGCGCGCATCCCGCACAACGGCACCTGCACGGTGCGGATCTGGCAGGCCAACATCGGCAAGACCATTCTGGCGCACGTGCCGATCGTCGATGGGCAGGTGCAGGAAACCGGCGATTTCGAGCTGGATGGTGTGACCTTCCCGGCGGCGGAGATCCAACTGGAGTTCCTGGATCCCTCCGACGATGGCGACGGCGGGGCAATGTTCCCCACCGGCAACCTCGTCGACACCCTGGACGTGCCCGGCGTGGGCAGCTTCCCGGTGACGATGATCACCGCCGGCATTCCGACCCTCTTCCTCAACGCCGCCGACCTGGGCTACACCGGCACCGAGCTGCAGCCGGCGATCAACGAAGACAGCGCGGCGCTGGCCCGCTTCGAAGCGATCCGCGCGCACGGTGCGGTGCGCATGGGCCTGATCGACAGCATCGACCAGGCCGCCACCCGCCAGCACACGCCCAAGGTGGCGTTCGTGGCGCCGGCACAGGATTACCTGTCCTCCAGCGGCAAGCGCATCGCCGCCGGCGACATCGACCTGCACGCGCGCGCGCTGTCCATGGGCAAGCTGCATCACGCGATGATGGGCACCGCGGCGGTGGCCATCGGCACCGCTGCGGCGATCCCCGGCACGCTGGTCAACCTGGCCGCGGGCGGTGGCGCGCGTGAGGCGGTGACCTTCGGGCATCCCTCCGGCACGCTGCGGGTGGGCGCGCAGGCCGCGTTCGTTGACGGGCAGTGGACGGTCACCAAGGCCATCATGAGCCGCAGTGCACGCGTCTTGATGGAAGGCGCAGTGCGGGTCCCCGCCGACACGGTGTAGGTTCAACAGGAGATCGCGATGTCCGGTCACGACAGCAACGCCACCCAACGCCCGCCGTGGGATACGGTGATGACCGACATCGTCGATTACGTGCGTGACTTCCGGGTGGCGTCGCCGCTGGCGTATACCACCGCACGCCACTGCCTGATCGACACCCTGGGCTGTGGCCTGGCCGCGCTGGCGTTCCCGGCCTGCAGCAAGCTGCTCGGGCCGCTGGTCCCTGGCATGCGCGTGATCAATGGCGCGCGGGTACCCGGGACGCGCTTCGAGCTGGACCCGGTGCAGGGCGCCTTCAACATCGGCGCGATGGTGCGCTGGCTGGATTTCAACGACACCTGGCTTGCCGCCGAGTGGGGCCATCCGTCCGATAATCTCGGCGGCATCCTGGCCACGGCCGACTGGCTCAGCCGCAATGCCGAGGCCTTGCGCCGGCCGCCACTGACCATGCGCGACGTGCTTGCGGCGATGGTCAAGGCGCACGAGATCCAGGGGTGCCTCGCCTTGGAAAACGCGTTCAACCGCGTCGGCCTGGACCATGTGGTGCTGGTCAAGGTGGCCTCCACTGCCGTGGTGTCGCACCTGCTGGGGCTGGACCGCGAGCGCATGCTCAACGCGCTGTCGCTGGCCTGGGTGGATGGCCAGTCGCTGCGCACCTACCGTCATGCGCCCAACACCGGATCCCGCAAAAGCTGGGCCGCCGGCGATGCCACCAGCCGCGCRGTGCGGCTGTCGCTGATGGCTGCGGCCGGTGAAATGGGCTACCCCAGCGCGCTGACCGCGCCGACCTGGGGCTTCTACGATGTGTCCTTCGGCGGTCAGGCGTTCCGCTTCCAGCGCGCGTATGGCAGCTACGTAATGGAGAACGTGCTGTTCAAGATCAGCTACCCGGCCGAGTTCCACGGGCAGACCGCGGTGGAAGCGGCGATGCAGCTGAACGCGCGGATGCGCGCGGCCGGCAAACGCAGCGAGGACATCGCGCAGATCACCCTGCGCACCCAGCAGGCATGCCTGCGCATCATCGACAAACCCGGCCCGTTGCATAATCCGGCCGATCGCGACCACTGCGTGCAGTACATGGTCGCCATCGCGTTGATCTTCGGCCGGCTGGTCGCCGAAGACTACGAGGACGATGTCGCCGCCGACCCGCGTATCGACCCGCTGCGCGCCAGGATCACCTGCGTGGAGGAGCCGCGCTACACCGCCGACTACCTCGACCCGGACAAGCGCAGCATTGCCAACGCGCTGGAGGTGGTGTTCAACGACGGCAGCCGCCTGGACGCTGAAGTGGAGTACCCGCTGGGCCACGCCCGCCGCCGTGCCGAAGGCATCCCGTTGCTGGAGGACAAGTTCCGCGCCCACTTGGCCGCCACCTTCCCGACCCAGCAGCAGCGCCGCATCCTGGATGCCTCGCTGGACCCGGTGGTGCTGGAGGCCATGCCGGTGCATGAGTATGTGGACCTCTACGTGGCCGGGTAGAGCCGAGCCATGCTCGGCTGCGCTTGCCGGCGGACTGGCCGTACGCCGCACATCGCCTCCTGCCCGCGTTTAAACCGCGGGGAAACCGCATCGATCGGCAGGAGAACGGCTTCGGACCGGTTTGCCGCGCTGGCGCGCGGTTGCCGAGCATGGCTCGGCACTACCGTTGCACGTCGGGTTGCTGGGGCAACGGCGCCACGCTCGTCTGCCCGTCGCGGACAGGTACCGGGTAGAGCCGAGCCATGCTCGGCTGCTCTCGCCGGCTGCTCTCGCCGGCGGATTTGCCGGCGGACTGGCGCACGCCGGACATCGCCTCCTGCCCGCGTTTCAACCTCGGGGAAACCGCATCGGTCGGCAGGAGAACGGCTTCGGACCGGTTTGCCGCGCTGGCGCGCGGTTGCCGAGCATGGCTCGGCACTACCGTTGCACGTCGGGTTGCTGGGGCAACGGCGCCACGCTCGTCTGCCCGTCGCGGACAGGTACCGGGTAGAGCCGAGCCATGCTCGGCTGCTCTCGCCGGCGGACTGGGCGACGGACTTGCCGGCGGACTGGCCGTACGCCGCACATCGCCTCCTGCCCGCGTTTAAACCGCGGGAAAGCCGCATCGGTCGTCTGGACAAAGGCTTCGGACCGGTTTGCCGCGCTGGCGCGCGGGTGCCGAGCATGGCTCGGCACTACCGTTGCGCGTCGGGTTGCCCGGCAACGGCGCCATCCTCGTCTGCCGTCGCGGACAGGTACCGGGTAGAGCCGAGCCATGCTCGGCTGCTCTCGCCGGCTGCTCTCGCCGGCTGCTCTCGCCAGCGGATTTGCCGGCGGACTGGCGTACGCCGGACATGCGTCTCCTGCCCGCGTTTAAACCTCGGGGAAAACCGCATCGGTCGTCTGGACAAAGGCTTCGGACCGGTTTGACGCGCTGGCGCGCGGTTGCCGAGCATGGCTCGGCACTACCGTTGCGCGTTGGGTTGCCCGGGCAATGGCGCCATCCTCGTCTGCCCGTCGCGGGAAGGTACCCGGTAGAGCCGAGCCATGCTCGGCTGCTCTCGCCGGCGGACTGGCGTACGCCGGACATGCGCCTCCTGCCCGCGTTTAAACCTCCGGGAAGTCGCATCGGTCGGCTGGAGAACGGCTTCGGACCGGTGTTCCGCGCTGGCGCGCGGTTGCCGAGCATGGCTCGGCACTACCGTTGCGCGTCGGGTTGCCCTGGCAACGGCGCCATCCTCGTCCGCCCGTCGCGGGCAGGTACCGGGTAGAGCCGAGCCATGCTCGGCTGCGCCTGCCGGCGGACTGGGCGACGGACTTGCCGGCGGACTGGCCGTACGCCGCACATCGCCTGCTGCCCGCGTTTAAACCGCGGGGAAACCGCATCGATCGGCAGGAGAACGGCTTCGGACCGGTTTTCCGCGCTGGCGCGCGGTTGCCGAGCATGGCTCGGCACTACCGCGCGTCGGGATTGTCGTTGCGCGTCGGGATTGTCGTCGTGCGGGTAAGGGCGCCGCCGCCGTTCGGGGGGACCGGCCCTTATACTGGCCGCCTTGTTCAAGGAGCGACGTCATGGCTAGCCGCAGTCGGATCGGGCAGTGGAGCTGGAAGGGAATCGCGGGGCTGGCGCTGGTCGCCGGCCTGGCCATCGGTATCGGGGGCTGCAAGCGCAACGACAGCGGCCAGCTGCCGACACCGTCCGGCGCGCCGATCACGGCCAAGGCCGACAAGATCAGCGAGTTCACCCTGGTGCGGGCCTATCCCGACCAGAAGGGCGACGGCGTCTCGCTGGCGCTGGAGTTCTCGCGGCCGCTGGTGGGCACCCAGGACTTCGACAAACTGGTCCGCTTCGCCGAAAAGGTGGGCACCGAGGACAGCAGCTGGACGCTCTCCGATGACGGCCTGACGCTGCGCTACCCGTTCGTGGAAGCGGCCAAGGAATACAACCTGATCGTGTCGGCCGACCTGCTCGCCGCCGACGGCAGCCGGATCGGCAAGGAACTGCGCCAGAAGGTATTCAGCGGGGAGCTCAAGCCGGTTGCCGGCTTTGCCTCGCAGGGCAGCGTGCTGCCGGCCAAGGACAGCCGCGGCCTGCCGGTGGTGTCGGTGAACGTGCAGGAAGTGGACGTGGAGTTCCTGCGCGTGCGCGAGAAGGAGCTGCCCAGCTTCTTCAGCCAGTACCAGCGCGGCGGGCGTCGCGGCAGCTGGGAACTGGACAGCGAGTACGGCGAAAAGACCCCGATGTCCAAGCTCGCCGAGCCGGTGTACGTCAACCGCTTCGTGCTCGGTGGCAAGCAGAACGAGCGCGTACTGACCTACCTGCCTACCCAAGACATCAAGGAGCTGCAGGCGCCGGGCCTGTACTTTGCGGTGATGAAGCGCAGCGGCTCGTTCGACAGCGAGTTCGACACCGCCTTCTTCACCGTCAGCGACATCGGCCTGCACACCCGCGCCTACAAGGACAAGCTGTTCGTACACACCGCCTCGCTGCAGAGTGGCGCGGCGCTGAAGAAGATCGACCTGCGCATCCTGGATGGCAAGGGCGAGGTGGTGCTCAAGGGCAGCACCGACGGCAATGGCAATGCGCTGCTCAACTACACCCTGGATGCCAGCCACGTGCTGATCGCCAGCAGCGGCGCGGATACCTCGATGCTGCCGTTCAACCAGCCGGCGCTGGACCTGAGCGAGTTCGCCGTGGCCGGTCGCGACAACGCCTGGTTCGACGTGTTTGCCTGGTCCGGGCGTGACCTGTACCGCCCGGGCGAGACCGTCCGCATTTCCGCCCTCCTGCGCGACAACGACGGCAAGCCGGTCAAGCCGCAGCCGGTGTTCCTGCGGCTGAAACAGCCCGACGGCAAGACCTTCCGCGAGACCCGTCTGCAACCGGGCGACCAAGGCTACCTGAGCTTCGAACAGCTGATCCCGGCCGAAGCGCCGACCGGCCGCTGGCAGGTGGAATTCCGCACCAATCCGGCCAGCAAGGAAGCCATCCAGGGCATGACCCTGCGCATCGAGGAGTTCCTGCCCGAGCGCATGAAGCTGGACCTGGACAGCGCGCAGAAGACCCTCAAGCCGGGCGAACCGCTCAAGCTGATGGCCGATGCGGCCTACCTGTATGGCGCGCCGGCCGACGGCAACCGCTTCACCGCGCGCCTGGCCGTGGCCGCAGAGCAGTCGCCGGTGGAAGCGCTGCCGGGCTATTTCTTCGGCGACCCCACGATGGAACTGCCGCGCGAAGCGCGCGACATCATCGACACCGAATTCCCCGCCGACGGCAAGCTGCGCCAGGACGTGGCCCTGCCCGACGAGGTCAAGCCGACCGCGCCGATCGCGGTGGTGGTGTCCGGCAGCGTGTACGAGACCGGTGGACGTACCGTCACCCGCACCCTCAAGCGGGTGATGTGGCCGGCGCCGGCACTGGTGGGCGTGCGCCCGCTGTTCAACCCCGATGACGGTGCCGATGCCAACAGCAACGCCCGCTTCGAACTGATGCGGGTGGACGCGGCCGGCAAGCCGCAGCCGGCCAAGGGCCTCAAAGTCACGCTGGTGCGCGAACTGCGCGATTACCACTGGACCTTCAACGACAACCGCTGGGACTACGATTTCACCCGCCGTTTCGAGAACAAGGAGACCCGCACCGTCGATGCCGGCAGTGCGGCCGCCGCGATCGATTTCCCGGTGGAATGGGGCGAGTACCGCCTGGACGTTTTCGACCCGGGCACCGGGTTGACCAGCCGCTATCCGTTCCGCGCCGGCTGGAGCTGGAACGATGACAACCGCGGCCTGGATGCGCGTCCGGACAAGGTCAAGCTGGGCCTGGACAAGACCGGCTACAAGGCCGGCGACAAGGTCCGCGTCACCGTCACCCCGCCGCATGCCGGCAAGGGGATCCTGATGGTGGAAAGCGACAAGATGCTGTACGTGCAGGAGATCGACGCCAAGCCGGGCAGCACCTTCGACATCCCGGTCACCGCCGAGTGGGAACGCCACGATGTCTACATCACCGCGTTGGTGTTCCGCGGTGGCAGCGCGCCGAGCAAGATCACCCCGGCCCGCGCGGTCGGCGTGGTGCACGTGCCGATGGACCGCAAGGCGCGGCAGATCGCGGTCGGCTTGTCCGCACCCAAGCAGATGCGCCCCGAGCAGACCCTGCCGGTGGCGGTGAGTGCGCCGCAGCTGGCGGGCAAGGTCGCGCATGTGACCGTCTCGGCGGTGGACGTGGGCATCCTCAACATCACCCGCTTCCCGGTGCCCGATGCGGCCGGCCACTTCTTCGCGCAGCGACGGCTGGGCGTGGATGCCTACGACATCTACAGCCGGGTGATCGAAAGCTTCGACGGCAGCAGCGGCAAGCTCAAGTTCGGTGGCGACATGGCGCTGGCGGCGATGCCGCAGGCCAAGCGTCCGACCGCGCGGGTGCAGACCGTGGACCTGTTCTCCGGCCCGGTGAAGCTCGATGCCAAGGGCATCGCGCGGATTGCGCTGAAGGTGCCGGACTTCAACGGCACGCTGCGCATCTCCGCGCTGGTGTATTCCGATGACCAGTACGGCAAGCGCGACATGGAGACCATCGTGCGCGCGCCGATCCTGGCCGAAGCCAGCATGCCGCGGGTGATGGCGCCGGGCGATCGCAGCACGGTCACCCTGGACGTGCAGAACTTCACCGGCAAGCCGGGCGAGTTCAAGGTGCAGGTCGATGGCATCGGTCCGCTCACCCTGGGCGAACCCAGCCGCACGCTGCAGCTCAAGGCCGACGCCAAGACCACGCTGAGCTTCCCGCTGACCGCGCGCGAGGGCTACACCGTGGCCAAGGTGCGGGTGCGGGTGGACGGCAACGGCTTCAAGGTGGACCGCCGCTATGACCTGCCGGTGCGTGCGGCCTGGCCGCAGGTGCTGCGCGCGCAGACCCGCACGCTGGATCCGCTGGCGGCGGTGGAGATGGGCACCGGCCTGGCCGATGGCCTGATGGACGACTCGGTGACCGCGCGCATGCTGGTCAGCGCGCTGCCGCCGATTCCCTTCGCCAGCGCGCTCAACGGCGCGTTGAAGTACCCCTACGGCTGCGCCGAGCAGACCACCAGCAAGGGCTATGCCGCGCTGATGCTGGACGAGGCGACCTCGGCGATGCTCGGTGCCGACGGGCTGGATGCCAAGGCCCGGCGCGAACGCATGGAAGGCGCGTTCGGCCGGCTGGCCTCGATGCAGGTGGCCAACGGCAACTTCTCGATGTGGGGCGACGACGGCTACGTCAATCCGTGGCTGACCCCGTACATCGCCGAGTTCCTGCTCGACGCCAAGGACGCCGGTTTCGCGGTGCCCGACAACGTGCTGCAGAAGGCGCTCAACCGCCTGAGCGAAGACCTGCTGTCCGGCGGCAACCAGTTCTACGGCGAAGACCGTCGCGAGAACCTCAAGTTCGCCAACCAGGCTTATTCCGGCTACGTGCTGGCACGGGTCAACCGCGCGCCGCTGGGCACGCTGCGCGCGCTGTACGACAACGAGCGCAGCAAGGCGCTGACCGGGCTGCCGCTGGTGCACCTGGGCATCGCGCTGTCGCTGCAGGGCGACCACAAGCGTGGTGATGCGGCCATCGCCGCCGGCTTTGCCAAGCCCGGCAGCGAGCGTCCGCAGTACTTCGGCGACTACGGCAGCGAGGTGCGCGATGACGCCTTGATGATCGCGCTGCTGCACGAGCGCAAGCTGTCCAAGCCGGCCTATGACGCGCGTGCGGTCGATCTTGGCCGTGCGCTGGATGCGCGGCGCAACAGTGGCTGGATGTGGCTGAGCACGCAGGAGCAGGTCGCCATCGCGCGCCTGGGCAAGGCGTTGGCGGCCAACCAGAAGAAGCTGGTGTCCGGCGAGCTGGCCGTGGGCGGTCAGGTGGAAGCGATCACCGCGCGGCGCATGTTCGGCCGCAGTTTCGACTACGCCGCACTGGCCAAGGGCGTGCATTTCACCCCGCAGGGCGAACCGCCGATGTTCGCCAGCCTGGAAGTGGCCGGCATCCCGCGTACCGCGCCGGAGCCGGACAGCCGCAGCCTTGGCGTGGAGCGCACCTGGTACACCACCGATGGCAAGCCGTGGACGCCACGTGCGCTGAAGGAAGGCGAGGCGCTGATCGTGCGGGTCAGCATCACCCCGAACCTGGACATGCCCGATGCGCTGCTGACCGACCTGCTGCCGGCCGGCCTGGAGATCGAAAACTTCAACCTGGGCGATGCCAAGCAGTGGGCCGACGTGGTGGTGGACGGGCTCAACGTCAACGACCGCGGCGATGCGGCCACGCTGCGCCATGAGGAGTTCCGCGACGACCGCTACGTGGCCGCGCTGAAGCTGTCCAAGGGCAGCACCGCCAAGGTGTTCTACCTGGTACGCGCGGTCACCCCGGGCACCTACACGGTGCCGCCGCCGCTGGTGGAGGACATGTACCGTCCCGACCTGCGTGGGGTGGGCCGCAGCAACCCGACCACGATGACCGTGGTCCAGCCCTGAGCCGGGTGCGGGCCATCGCTGAGGCGATGGCCCGCGTAGTCCTGTCGTCCAACCGATGAAACCCATCCTTTCCAGGCGTCTGACCACCACGGCGCGGCACTGGCTGTGGCCGGCGTTGCGCTGGGGCACCGCGTTGCTGCTGGCGCTGGTGCTGGTGCTGGACCTGGCCTTCCCGCCGCCCCTGCCGAAAGCGCGCGACACCAGCACGCTGGTGGTGGCCCGCGACGGCACGCCGCTGCGCGCGTTCGCCGATGCCGACGGCGTCTGGCGCTATCCGGCCTCGGCCGACAGCGTCTCGCCGTTGTATCTGCAGGCCCTGCTCAACTATGAGGACCGCTGGTTCTGGCGCCACCCGGGCATCAACCCGTGGGGGCTGCTGCGCGCCGGCAAGCAGTGGCTGCTGCAGGGGCGGATCGTGTCCGGTGGCTCCACGCTGACCATGCAGGTCGCGCGCATCCTCGATCCGCATTCGCGCACGCCGTGGGGCAAGGCCAAGCAGATGCTGCGCGCGGTGCAGCTGGAAGTGCACCTGAGCAAGGCGCAGATCCTGGCGCTGTACCTGGAACGGGCACCCTACGGGGGCACCATCGAAGGGGTCGAGGCCGCCAGCTGGGCCTATCTGGGCAAGCCGGCGGCGCGGTTGTCGCAGGCCGAGGCGGCGTTGTTGGCGGTGCTGCCGCAGGCGCCCAGCCGGTTGCGCCCGGACCGGCACCCCGAGGCCGCGCGACGCGCCCGCGACAAGGTGCTGGAGCGCATGGTCGCGCTGGGCGTGTGGAGCCGCGAGGAGGTGGACGATGCGCGCATCGAGCCGGTGGTCACCCGCGCGCTGCAGCCGCCGCTGCACGCCGCCTTGCTGGCGCAGCGGCTGCGCTCGGCACAGCCGCGTGCGGCGCGCATCGAAAGCACGCTGGACATCGGGCTGCAGCGCACGCTGGAAGAGCGCGTGTCCTCGTACTTCTCGCAGTTGCCCGAACGCACGTCCGCCGCGTTGCTGGTGATCGACAACCGCACGCTGGAGGCACGCGCGTACGTGGGGTCGGTGGCCTTCGGCGACAAGCAGCGGCTGGGCCACGTGGACATGGTGCAGGCCTGGCGCTCGCCGGGCTCCACGCTCAAACCCTTCCTGTATGGCATGGCGCTGGATGACGGGCTGATCCATTCGGAAAGCCTGATGGTGGACGCCCCGCAGGCGTTCGGCGGTTACCGCCCCGGCAACTTCGATTCGGCCTTCAACGGGCCGGTGAGTTCGGCCACGGCGCTGCGGCTGTCGCTCAATGTTCCGGCGGTGGATCTGCTCGACCGGGTCGGCTCGGCAAGGTTTGCCGCGCGGCTGTCGCACGCCGGCATCAACCTGCGCTTCCCGCATGGCAGCGCGCCGAACCTGTCGCTGATCCTGGGCGGCACCGGCGCGCGGCTGGAGGATCTGGTCGGCGCGTTCGCCGCGTTCAACCGCCACGGCATCGCCGGACGGGTGCGCTATACCGCCGACGATCCAGTGATCGAACGCCGCCTGATGTCGCCCGGTGCGGCGTGGATCACCCGCGAGGTGCTCGAGTCCAATCCGCGCCCGGGGTATGGCAGCGGCACCTTCGATGTCACCGGGCGCCCACGGGTGGCCTGGAAGACCGGCACCAGTTACGGTTACCGCGACGCGTGGGCCATCGGCAGCACCCGTCACTACACCGTGGGGGTGTGGGTGGGGCGGCCGGATGGCACGCCGCTGCCGGGCCAGTACGGCGCGGTCACCGCGTTGCCGCTGATGTTTGAAGTGGTGGACAGCCTGCCGCGCCAGGCCGGGGACGCGAGTGGCGCCCCGATGCCACCGAACGTGACCCGTGAAGCGATCTGCTGGCCGACCGGTGAACTCGCCGAACGCACCGAAGACGCGTTGTGCCAGCGTCGCCTGGATGCCTTCGTGCTTGATGGGGTGGTGCCACCGACCTTCGCCGAACGCGACGCGCGCCTGTGGCAGCCGGGGCGCCAGCGCTTCAGTGTGGATGCGCGCAGCGGGCTGCGGGTGTCCCCGGACTGCCGGCTGCCGCACGAGACCGAAACGCGCGAGATCGCCCGCTGGCCGGCGTTGCTGTCGCCGTGGCTGCCGTTGGCGCAACGGCGCGCGGCGCAGCTGCCGGCGCTGTCGCCGGACTGCAGCGAGGATGGCCGTGAGAGTGGCGGCAGCCTGCATATCGAAGGCCTCAACGACCGCGCCACGCTGGCGCGCGCGCCAAACGCCGAACACGGCGTGCGCCTCCAGCTGCGTGCGCTGGGCAATGACAACAGCGTGGACTGGCTGCTCGATGGGCGCTGGATCGCACGCACCGAGGGCGCGCGCCTGTTCCAGCGCGATTTCGACGAAGTGGGCGAGCATACCCTCACCGCGCTGGCGTCCGATGGTGCCTGGACGCAGGTGCGCTTCCGGATACTGCGGTGATGCGCGTGCTGCTGGACGCGGGGCGGTCGTGCCGGCCGGTGGCCGGCCCGTCGCACTGCGGAGCCGGCTCGCGATCTGGGTGGGCTGCGAGCCGGCCAGCGGCCGGCACTACCGTTCCTCGATGGCCGGGGTTGTACAGGCGGTGTTATTCCCCGATCCAGCCATCCAGCAGGTCGGCGAACTCGTCGGCGTGTTCTTCTTCCTGGGCAAGAATTTCTTCAAGGATGCGCTTGGTGGTGGTGTCCTTGTCGCCGACGAAATTGATCATTTCGCGATAGCTGTCGATGGCGATGCGCTCGGCGATCAGGTTCTCGCGGACCATGTCGCGCAGGTTCTTGCCTTCCTTGTACTCGGCGTGCGAACGCCTGGTCAGCGTGTCCGGGTTGAGGTCGGGCTCGCCGCCCAGTTGCACGATGCGTTCGGCCAGCTTGCCGGCGTGCGCCTGTTCCTGCTGGGCGTGTTCGAGGAACTCGGCCTTGATCGAATCGGCGAGCATGCCCTTGGCCGTGAAGTAATGGCGGTAGTAGCGCAGCACGCATACGTACTCGGTGGCGAGCGCGTCGTTGAGCAGCTTGATCACCGCCTTGCGGTCGGCGCTGTAGCTGTCGGTGATGGCGCCGTCTTCGATGTCCTTGCGTGCCTTGGCGCGCAGCGTGGCGGTATCGCTGATGCCCGGCGGGCGCGAGGGATCGGCGCGTTGGGCGGCGGCGGGGGTGGGTTTCTGCTTGGCTGGCTTTGACATGGCTGGCCGGTTTCCTTTGTTGCGTGGATTCAGCTGGGCAGATGCGCCAGCACGTGAGTTGCCGAGGACACCTCGAACTGGCCGGGTTCCTCGACGAAGGTCTGGCGCACGACGCCGTCCTCGACATACAGCGCGAAGCGACGCGAGCGCAGGCCCATCCCGGAGCTGCTGGCATCCATCTCCAGGCCGAGCGCGCGGGTGAATTCGCCATTGCCGTCGGACAGCATCTGCAGGCCATCGGGCACGTGTTGGCTCTCGGCCCACGCCTTCATCACGAATGGATCGTTGACCGCCATGCAGAACACGTCGATACCACGATGGCGGAAATCGGCGAAGTGCTCGACGTAGCCGGGCAGATGCCGGGCCGAACAGGTGGGGGTGAACGCGCCGGGTACCCCGAACAGCACCGCGCGGCGGCCGTCGAACAGGGCATGGGTATCGAGGGTCTCCATGCCCTCGCGGATACGCTTGAGGGTGACTTCGGGAATGCGATCGCCTGCGTGGATGGTCATGCGGACTCCTTGGACGCGTCCAGCGTAGTGAGCGGGGTGGGATGGCGGCGTCAAAACGTTGAAAACCGCCGTTGCAGACCCATTTCAACGGCAGCGCGGTGGCGCAGGGGCCAGCATGGGCGCCCTGGGGCGTGGCCGCATTGCGCAGGATCATGCCGGGGCGTCACGGCACGGCCGGCGCCAGCCGCTAGAATTGTCGGGACGGTGTCCGCCGGCGCGGACGACCGAACTTATTCGAGGTGTATCGATGGAATTCAAGGATTACTACGCCACGCTCGGGGTGGAACCGAGTGCGGGCGATGCGGAAATCAAGACCGCCTACCGCCGGTTGGCGCGCAAGTACCATCCCGACGTCAGCAAGGAGGCCGGCGCGGAAGACAAGTTCAAGGCCGTCAACGAGGCCTATGAAGCGCTGCGCGACCCGCAGAAGCGCGCCGCCTACGATCAGCTCAAGGCGCAGGGCTACCGGCCCGGCGAGGAGTTCCATGCGCCGCCGAACTACGGTGGTGGCCAGGGCTTCGACTATGAGGAAGTGTTCGGCGGCGGTGCCGGCGGCGGTGGCTTCAGCGATTTCTTCGAAAGCCTGTTCGCGCGTCAGCGCGGCGGCGGTGGCGGCCGCGCCAGCGGCTTCGGCGGTGCCAGCCAGGGCCCGCAGCCCACGCGTGACACCCGCGCCAAGCTGTCCGTGCCGCTGGAAGCGGCCCACCAGGGCGACAGCCTGCGCATCAACGTCAACGGCAGGCAGCTGGATGTGCGCGTGCCCAAGGGCATCCGTCCGGGCCAGGTGATTCGCCTGGCCGGGCAGGGCACCGGCGGCGGCAACCTGCTGCTGGAAGTGGAGTACGCCGAGCACCCGCAGTTCGAGGTGGACGGCCGCAACATCCTGTACACCCTGCAGGTGACGCCGTGGCAGGCCGCGCTGGGCACCAGCATCAGCGTGCCCACGCTGGGCGGCTCGGTGGAATTGAAGGTGCCGGCCGAGTCCGATGCCGGGCGCAAGTTGCGCCTGCGGGGGCGCGGCCTGCCGGGCAATCCGGACGGCGATCAGATCGTCGAGCTGGAGATCGTGGCTCCGGCCCCGACCGAAGAGGCACAGAAGAAGGCCTACAAGGCGTTGGCCAAGGCGTTTGGCGAGAAGGCCTGATTGAAGGGTGTACCGACCAACGGTCGGTACCTACCGCGGTTGTGCACTGGCCAGCGGCAGGTACGCGCCGGCACGGTGCATCTGCGGCGGCCGAGGTAGGAGCCGCCCATTGGTCGGCTCCCCTCCGGGCGGCTCACCGCGCCGGCATCACGCCGCTGGCGGTTCCTGGTTGCTGAAGACCCGTTCCAGCACTTCGGACAGCTCGTCTTCGGAGAACGGCTTGGTGATGTAGGCCTTGGCACCTTGGCGCATGCCCCACATGCGGTCGGTGTCCTGGTCCTTGGTGGTCACCAGGATCACCGGAATGTGCTTGGTGGTGGCATCGCGCGCCAGTGTACGGGTGGCCTGGAAACCGTTGAGGTTTGGCATCACCACATCCATCAGCACCAGGTCGGGCAGCTGCGCCTTGGCGGCTTCCACGCCCGCCGCGCCATCGGTGGCGGTCAGGATCTCGTGCCCGAGCTTTTCGACGATCCGCTGTATCCCCAGCAGCTGCGACGGTGAATCGTCGACAATCAGAATGCGTGCCATGTTGTTCCCCATGTAATGCCCGCAGTGTAGTGCTGCGCGCACAAGGCCGGAAGCATCCGGCCTGCCGTCCGTCGCCTGCCTGCGACGCTCAGTCGATCCGCACCACGGTACGCCCGCGCGACCCGCCTTCCAGCATCGTGTCGAAGACCTCGTGTACCTGCTCCAGACCCACTTCGCGCGTGCAGATCGCGTCAAGGTGGCGCGGCTTCCATGCCCCGGAGAGCTTCTCCCAGACCTGCTCGCGCAACCCGCGCGGTGCCGCCGCCGACGACACGCCCAGCAGCGAGACGCCGCGCAGGATGAAGGGCATCACCGTCATCTCCAGCGCCGGGCTGGCGGCCAGGCCCGCGCTGACCACGCTGCCATAGGGCACGGTCTGGGCCAGCAGGCTGGCCAGCATCGGTCCGCCGGCATTGTCCAGGCCACCACCGAAGCGGGGGGATTCCATCGGCTTGGAGGTGGCCAGCACCTCGCGCGGCAGTACCTGGCGGGCGCCGATGGCGTGCAGGTAGTCGGCCTGGTCGGCCTTGCCGCTGATGGCGTGTACCTCGAAGCCGGCGCGGCTGAAGATGTCCACCGCCAGCGAGCCGACCCCGCCGGTGGCGCCGGTCACCGCCAAGGGACCCTGCGCGGGGGTGAGCCGGTTGTCGGTCATGCGCAGCAGCGCCAGCGCCGCGGTGAAGCCGGCGGTGCCCAGTACCATGGCCTCGCGCGGGCTCAACCCGGCCGGCTGGGCGATCACCGCGCTCGATTCCAGGCGCACGTACTGGCTGTAGCCGCCGTCGCGGGTCTCGCTGAGCCCGCAGCCGGTGGCCAGCACCGCATCGCCCTCGCGAAATGCCGGATCGGTCGAGGCGACCACCGTACCGGCCACATCGATCCCGCCCACCAGCGGGAAGCGGCGCAGGATCCGGCCCTTGCCCGTCCCGGCCAGCGCGTCCTTGTAGTTCACCGAGGACCACTGCGCGCGGATCACCACCTCGCCGGGGCTGAGCTGGTCCAGCCCCATCGCTTCGATGCCGCTGTGGTGGCCGCGGTCGTCGTGGTGGATGCGGAAGGCGTTGAACCGGGCGGGGATGGCCATGAAGATGCCTGACGGGGAGGGAGGCAACACCTTACCCGCTCCGGCCCGGCAGGCGTGGGGCAGGGGGGATGAATCGCGACCCGCTGCCGCTTGGCCCTTCCAATCCTGTCAATCCGCCCCATCTTGTAGAATCGAGCAGGATTTACGGTTGACGGTGCGGAATGACCCGCAGGCAACCTTTCACTGATGGAGCGTGCATGGCCTGGAATACACCCGGCGGCAACAAGGGCGGACAAGGTCCCGACGAGAATCGACGGGGTCCGTTTGGACCTCGCGGTAGCGGCAATGGCGGCGGTTGGGGCGGTTTCCCCGGGCCACTCAAGGACCTGTTCGATGGCGGCATCCTGCGTTGGGTGGGCGTTGCGGCGGTCCTGCTGCTGCTGTTCTCCAGCTTCCAGCTGATCGGCGAGCAGGAACGCGGCGTGGTGCTGCGCTTCGGCCAGTTCTCGCGGATCCTGCAGCCCGGCCCCAACTTCAAACTGCCGTGGCCGATCGAGTCGGTCAACAAGGTCAACGCCACCCAGATCAAGACCTTCAGCAGCCAGGTACCGGTGCTGACCCGCGACGAGAACATCGTCAACGTCTCGGTCAACGTGCAGTACCGCATCGACGATCCGCGCCTGTACCTGTTCGGCTCGGTCTCGGCCGACCAGGTGCTGGAGCAGTCGGCGCAGAGCGCGGTCCGCGAGCAGGTGGGGCGTGCCGACCTCAATGCAGTGCTCAACAACCGCGGCCCGCTGGCCGTGGTCGCCGAAGAGCGCCTGCAGGCCTCGCTGAAGGCCTACCGTACCGGCCTGTCGGTGACCGGGCTGACCCTGCCCGATGCGCGTCCGCCGGAGGAAGTGAAGCCGGCCTTCGACGAGGTCAACGGCGCCCAGCAGGTCAAGGAGCGCCTGATCAACGAAGCCCAGGCGTACGCGGCCAAGGTCGTGCCCGAAGCGCGTGGCCAGGCCTCGCGTGCGCGCACCACCGCCGAGGGGTACAAGCAGGCCGTGGTCTCCAAGGCCCAGGGTGATGCCGAGCGCTTCAGCCTGCTCCAGGTCCAGTACAAGGACGCCCCGGAAGTCACCCGCAAGCGCCTGTGGCTGGAAACGGTGGAGCAGGTGCTCGGCCAGAACCGCAAGATCATCGGCGGCGATGGCCGCCAGCTGATCTACGTGCCGATGCCGGCCGACACCCGTGGCGGTGCGGCCGCCCCGGCTGCCCCGCCCGTGACCCCGGAAGTGATGCTGCCGTCGCTGCCGGCCAGCACGCCGGTGGATGGCGTGCGCAACACCGAACGTCCGACCACCCGCCCCACCGGTCGTGAAGGAGTCAGCCGATGAAGAGTTCCCTTTGGATCGGGCTGGCCGTGGCCGCCCTGCTGGCCCTGCTGGGCTCGGTGTACGTGGTCCGCGAAGACCAGACCGCGATGGTGCTCAACCTGGGCAAGGTGGTGCGCGCGGACATCAAACCGGGCCTGCACTTCAAGGTGCCGCTGGTGGAAACGGTGCGGGTGTTCGACCGCCGCTTCCAGGTGCTCGACACCGCGCCGGCGCGTTACTTCACCGCCGAGCAGAAGGACGTCAGCGTCGACTTCTTCGCCATCGGGTACATCTCCGACGTGCGCGACTACTACCGTGCCACCGGCGGCGACGCCACCGTGGCCAATGCGCGCCTGGCCCCGATCATCACCGACTCGCTGCGCAACCAGATCAACTCGCGCACGTTGCAGCAGCTGGTGTCCGGTGACCGCAGCGAACTGATCGCCAACCAGCTGACCGGCATCAACAAGTCGGTCAAGGACCTGGGCATGCAGATCATCGACCTGCGCATCAAGCAGATCGACCTGCCCACCGACAGCCAGGTGATCAACGATGTGTACGAGCGCATGCGCGCCCAGCGCAAGCAGGAAGCGGCCAAGCTGCGCGCCGAGGGTGAGGAGCAGTCGCTGACCATCCGCGCCCAGGCCGACCGCGACAGCACCGTGATCGTGGCCGAAGCCGAGCGTGATGCCCAGCAGATGCGCGGTACCGGCGATGCCGAAGCGGCGCGGATCTACGGCAAGGCCGGTTCCGCCGACCCGTCGTTCTACGCCTTCTACCGCAGCCTGGAGGCCTACCGTGGCTCCATGGCCGACGGCAACGGCGTGATCGTGCTCGACAAGAACGACCCGTTCCTGCAGTACCTCAAGAGCGATCGCTGAGGTCGCAGGCGGTAGCAACCCACGGGGACCCGGTGCAGACCGGGTCCCCGTTTTATTTGGAGCGCCATGAACGACTTTTTCTCCGCCCTGTGCCTGGTCGCGATCCTGGAGGGCCTGTTCCTGTTCGCCGCCCCGTTGGCCTGGAAGCGCATGGCCGAACAGCTGCTGATGCTGCGCAGCGCCGGCTCCAGGCCATCCCGGGAGCCGGCCAGCGGCCGGCACTACCCAAGCGGCGGTTCTGACCGGCCGGTGAAGTCCGCCGGCCCCCGGGGTGGCAACCCCCACCGGAAACCCGGATAATGCACAAAAGCCGGACGGGCACTCTGTTTCAGAGTCACTCGTCCGGCTTTTTCCGTGTCTGGGTACCCCATTGCCGGCGCGCTCCCCGTTGGAGCCTGCCACCCCGTGATGGTCCGCGCCCGGCCATGGTCCCAAACCCGCGGCCCCGATGGCCGCACAAAAGCAAGGAGTTACCCGTCATGGGTCAGTCAGTTGTCGTGTTGGGTGCCCAGTGGGGCGATGAAGGCAAGGGCAAGATCGTCGATCTGCTCACCGAGGAAATCGGCGCCGTCGTGCGCTTCCAGGGCGGCCACAATGCCGGCCACACGCTTGTCATCAATGGCAAGAAGACCGTGCTGCACCTGATCCCGTCGGGCATCCTGCGTGCCGACGCGCTGTGCCTGATCGGCAACGGCGTGGTGATCTCCCCGGCCGCGCTGCAGAAGGAAATCGCCGAGCTGGAAACCTCCGGCGTGGAAGTGCGCTCGCGCCTGAAGATCTCCCCGGCCGCGCCGCTGATCATGCCGTACCACATCGCCCTGGACCAGGCGCGCGAACGCGCTGCCGGCGGCAAGGCGATCGGCACCACCGGCCGTGGCATCGGCCCGGCGTACGAAGACAAAGTGGCGCGTCGCGGCATCCGCATCGCCGACCTGCATTACCCGGCCCAGTTGGAAGAACTCCTGCGCACCGCGCTGGATTACCACAACTTCGTGCTGACCAATTACCTCAAGACCGACGCGGTCGACTTCCAGAAGACCTACGACGAAGCACTGGCCTTCGGCGAATACGTCGAGCCGATGAAGTCCGACGTCGCCGGCATCCTGCACGACCTGCGCAAGCAGGGTAAGCGCGTGCTGTTCGAAGGCGCCCAGGGTGCGCTGCTGGACATCGACCACGGCACCTACCCGTACGTCACCAGCTCCAACACCACCGTCGGCGGCGCACTGGCCGGTGCCGGCGTGGGCGCGGACGCGATCGACTACGTGCTGGGCATTGCCAAGGCCTACGCCACCCGCGTCGGCGGCGGTCCGTTCCCGACCGAACTGGACGATGAAGTCGGCCAGGGCATCCGCGACCGCGGTGCCGAGTACGGCGCCTCGACCGGCCGTCCGCGTCGCTGCGGCTGGATGGACATCGTCGCGCTCAAGCGCGCCGTGGCCATCAACGGCATCAGCGGCCTGTGCATCACCAAGCTGGACGTGCTCGACGGCATGGAAAAGCTGAAGGTCTGCATCGCCTACGAATACCGCGGCAAGCGCACCGAATACGCCCCGCTGGACGCGCAGGGCTGGGAAGAGTGCACCCCGGTGTACCTGGAGTTCCCGGGCTGGACCGAAAACACCCACGGCATCACCAACTGGGACGACCTGCCGCCGGCCGCCCGCGCCTATCTGCGCGCGCTGGAAGAGCTGGCCGGTTGCCCGGTCAGCATCGTCTCCACCGGCCCGGATCGCGACCACACCATGGTCCTGCAGGACCCGTTCGCCTGAGCCAGCGCCGGTGGTAGTGCCGAGCCATGCTCGGAAGCAGCGCCCACCGGACACGCCCGACGCAACATCCAGAAGCCCCGCGAAAGCGGGGCTTTTCGATGTTCCAGCGCCACGCGCCTGGAACCCGGACCGCTTGCAAATACCCAATATGGGTATTAACGTACCCAATATGGGTACAAAATCTCCCTCAAGTCGCCTGTCGTCCAACCGATCACCTGGCTTGGCCGACGCTCTTTTCACCCAGACCCAGCAACGCGTGCTGGGGATGTTGTTCGGACAGCCGCATCGCGCATTCGGGGTTTCGGAGCTGATTGCATCGATCGGCGCGGGATCCGGCGCGGTACAGCGGGAGTTGGCCAAGCTKGCTGCTGCCGGGCTGGTCAGCGTCAGGGCATCGGGTAACCAGAAGCGCTACCAGGCCAACGGCGAGGCACCGATCCATGACGAACTGGTGGCGATCGTGCAGAAGACCATCGGCCTGGCCGCACCGCTGCGCGAGGCATTGCTGCCGCTACAGGACAAGATCGCCGCCGCGTTCGTCTATGGCTCCATGGCCAAGCGCACCGATACCGCGCGCAGCGACATCGATCTGATGATCCTGTCCGATACCCTCGGCTATGCCGATGTGATGCAAGCGTTGGATGGGACCGAACTGAAGCTGGGTCGCCCCGTAAATCCGACCCTGTATTCAAGCGCTGAATTTACATCGCGGATTCACGATCAAAATTCCTTCTTGATGCGTGTGCTGGAGCAGCCCAAGATCTGGATCATTGGAGAACATGATGATCTCAGCGCTGCACAATCTGGCCGGACCGGGTAAATCACTCAGTGCCGAACCGCCTGATCGCCGGGAAATCGAAGGGTTGCAGCGATCAGGACTCGCCCGGTTGCACGACGCGCGTAACACATCGCTTTCTCTGGAGAGCCGCTTCGACCTGGCCTACAACGCGGCCCATGCGCTGTGCCTGAGCGCGCTGCGACAGCATGGCTTTCGCCCGGCGCAACGCTACATCGTCTTCCAGCTACTCCCGCATACGCTCGCCTTGGGGCCGGAGGTATGGCGTGTGCTGGACAAGTGCCATCAGCAGCGCAACATCGCCGAGTACGAGGGCGAACTGGACGTTAGTGGGCGCCTGATACTGGATTTGATCATCGCCTGCGACCAGGTGCGCCTGGCATTAGGATTGGACGGCTGACGGCGCGCGTGCCCATGGCCCGCTTGGCGTTGTACGCGCCAGCGACGCTCCCCAAATGTGAACCGCCGCCGTTCCGTTAAGGCTGTGTGATCAAGAACATGTCCGCGTGGGCCGATAACCCGGCACCCCCCACGTTTGGATGCAGTCATGGATTTGTTGAGGAACGTCAGCGTCGTCTGGCGTCTAGGTACGGGCTTTGGCCTGTTGTTGCTGCTGGTTGCGGCCGTGGTCGCCACCGGTGCCACCGGCAGCGCGGTGCAGAAGCACGCAATGCAGGAGGTGGTCGAGGTGGGCGTGGCCAAGGTGCGCCTGCTCTCGGAGATGCTCGACGCCAACAACCAGATGATGGTCGTACGCCGGGAGATGCTGATCCGCCAGGGCCAGGAGCGTGAGGCCGATGAGGCGCGCATCGCCGCGCTGGTCAAGCGTTACGAGGCCAGCTGGACCGCCTACCAGGCGCTGCCGAGCGATGCGCAGGGCAAGCAGATGGGCGCGGCCATTGCCGCCAGGCGCGCCACTGCGCGCCCGTTGAACAAGCAGACCAGCGAACTGATGGCGCAGGGCGACTTTCCCGGCGCGGTCGCGCTGACCCTGGGCCCGGTGCAGGAAGCGGCCAGCGGCTGGAACAAGGCGCTCGCCGATGGCGTCACGTATGAAGAAAAAGAAAGCCGCGAAGCCGCCGCCGAAGCGATCCGCCTGGGCGAGCGCACGTTGCTGCAGCTGCTGGTTCTGGGCGGCGTCGCGCTGCTGGTGGGCATTGCCGCCTCGATCCTGATCGGCCGCAGCCTGACCGGGCCGCTGGCGCGTGCGGTCCGGCTGGCCGACCAGATGGCCAAGGGCGAGCTGGAGCAGGATTTCCGCCTCGGCGGTCGTGATGAGCTGACCCTGCTCGGCAATGCGATGGGCAGCGTGCGCCAGAACGTGCAGGCCGCGATCACCGCCCAGCTGCAGATGGCACAGCAGCACGAAGCCGGTGCGATCAGCTACCGCATGGATGCCGACGCACTGCCGGGCGACTACGGCCGCATGCTGCGCGCCACCAATGAACTGGTCGGCTCGCACGTGGCCGTGCAGTCGCACATGGTCGATGTGATGGCCGACTATGCCGTCGGCGACCTCAGTCGCGACCTGGACAGCTACCCCGGCGAGAAGGCGCTGCTGACCCGCACCATGGCCACGGTCAAGGCCAGCCTGATGGCGATCAACCAGCAGATCGACACGCTCGCCAGCGCCGCGCGTGCCGGCGATTTCTCGGTGCGCGGTGATGAGGCTGCGTTCCAGTTCCAGTTCCGCGCGATGGTCGCCAACCTCAACGGGATGATGGCCAGTTCGCAGTCGAGCATCGCCGACCTGTCACAGGTGCTGCGTGCCATCTCCACCGGTGACCTGACCTCGCGCATGAGCGGTCATTACGAAGGCGTGTTCGCGCAGATGCGCGACGATGCCAACGTGACCGCCGCGCAGCTGACCGGCATCGTCCAGCAGATCCAGGGCGCGGCCGGCAGCATCAACGACGCCGCGCAGGAACTGGCCGCCGGCCACAACGATCTGTCGCGCCGCACCGAACAGCAGGCGGCCAACCTGGAAGAGGCGGCCGCCTCGATGGAAGAGCTGACCTCCACCGTGCGCCAGAACGCCGAACTGGCCAACCAGGCCGACCACGAAGCGCACGCGGCCGGTGCCGCGGTACGTGCCACCGAGCAGGCGATCGCGCAGATGGCCAAGGTCATGAGCGAGATCGACACCTCCTCGGCGCGCATCGGCGAGATCTCCTCGGTGATCGATGGCATCGCCTTCCAGACCAACATCCTGGCCTTGAATGCGGCGGTCGAAGCGGCGCGCGCCGGCGAGAACGGTCGCGGTTTCGCCGTGGTCGCCAGCGAAGTGCGCACGCTCGCACAGCGTGCCGGCACTGCCGCCAAGGAGATCAAGGACCTGATCGACGCATCCAGCGAGAAGGTCAAGACCGGCCTGAGCGTCACCGTGGAATCCGAGGCGGCGATCGCGCGCCTCACCCAGGCCAGCTCGCGCACCAATCAGTTGATGAGCGACATCGCCGCGGCCACCAAGGAACAGGCGGCCGGCATCGAGCAGGTCAACCAGGTGGTGGTGCAGATGGACCAGGTGACCCAGCAGAACGCGGCACTGGTCGAAGAAGCCACCGCGGCCAGCCGCGCGCTGGAACAGCAGGCACATGCGTTGATCGAATCGGTGGCGGTGTTCAAGCTGGAGCAGGGCAGTGCGCTGGGCGTGGCGGTGCGGCGCGCGGCCTGATCGACTGATGGAGGGATGCGGCGGCAGGACGCCGCTGCATCCGGATCACAGGTCGCCTCCGCGGCGAACGCGTGGCGGCGGAACTGGCCCGACGCCGACGCGGGGCCTCAGCGATCCCGTACCTCGAAGGTGGACTGCAACGGCAGCTCGACGTTGCGGTTGATGTCCTTGACCTTCATCCGCACGGTCCAGACGCCCGGCGGATCACCGGCTTCGACCCGCATTTTCACCACCATGCCCGTCATGTACACCAGGGTCGGATCGGTGTGCAGCCGGGTTTTGAAGCAGGGCGTCTGCGGGTGCTGCGCGTCGTAGCTGCCGTCGGGACGCTGGATTTCAACACCGCAGACGACGTTGGTGTCGCCCTTCGCGTCCAGCATCGGATTGGACAGCAGGGTGAGCACGTACAGTTCGCCCCCCAGGCCGACGCTGTCGGCACCGCGCAGCGAAGGGGTGTGCTCCGGTGGCGTTTCCCACTTCTGCTGCCAGTCGGCATCGTCGGTGATCACCAGCGACGCGGCGAAGCCGCCTTCGGAACGGGCCGCCTCGGTCTGCGGCACCGGTGTGCCATCGGCGTCGCGCCAGCCGCTCTGGGCCATCGCGGTTGCAGGTAACAACACGGCCAGCATGGCCAGTAGCGAAGCGCTGCGCATGATCGTTCCTTGAATCGCCGCGTCCTGCGGCGTGAGGCGAGTATCGCCGATGCATCATGGAAGGCGTCAATCCTGTGTGGATCATCGACCGCCGATGCCCTCGAGAATCGGCCGACCCGCAACCGCGGCGGCTTGCCGGGCGGTCGCGTACACCCCGGGCCCCGACTTCCGCACCGCCGCGATTTCGGCGATGCTCTGCGCTCACCAGGGGGGACGCATGGAAAGCAGGGATCAGGGTGACATCCACGGCGACGTGCCGGCCATCGCGCACCTGGGGGCCGGCCAGCCGACGGTACCGGCCGAGACGGCGCCCACCGACTGGTCGGTCCTGCCGGTGGTGCAGGGCAATGAAGATTCGGTGGTGATGGTGCTGTGGCGGCTGCTGCGCCAGGAACCGGCGTTGATCGTGAGCGCCGGTTACGTGCTGCTGTCGCTGCTCGGGCTGTGGTCGAGCTACTTCTTCTACCTGCGCTTCCAGCTCTCCATCCTGGACTACCTGCAGATCAGCGACTTCCTGGTGGCCGGCCTGCGCGATCCGGCCTATGCGGGGATCCTGGCCGGCGGCATCGCGCTGGCCATCGTGGCTGGCTGGCCGGACACCGTGCGTCGGCGCAACCCGGCCAAGGTGGAGGCGCTGCGCGCACGGCACTGGGGATGGCGGATGCTGTTCTCGCAGTCACCGCTGACCAGCTGGGACATCTCCGGGCTGCGGCCGCTGACCGGCCTGTGCATCGCAGTGGCCTGCTTCATGGCGCTGGGCGCGGCCATCTACTCCATGAACAAGGCCGAGAACATCCGCGACGCGGGGCAGGGCAGCAAGGTCATGGTGCACCTGGCGGGCGACAGCGCGCCGCTGGCCGGTGATGCACGGCTGCTGGGCAGCAGCAGCGCGTTCGTGTTCCTGTGGTGGCCGCAACAGCACCGCGCAGAAGCGGTGCCGATTTCGGCAATCAAGCGGATGCAGTCGGTGGTGGTGCCGGTGCGGGCCAAGGCACCGCCGGCGGGCAAATCGGCGCCCGCGTCGCGCTGAGCACGATCCCGGCGGGGCAGGCCAAGGCGGCCCTGCAACAGACGCGGCAGCGCGATGCTGCCGCATCCCTTTGTCGCTTCAGCGGGCGGAGTTTTTCGCAGGCGTCCGCGTGGTGGTCCTGCGCGCGGTTTTCGTTGCGACCTTTTTTGTCGACGTGCTGGCCACCGTCTTCTTTGTGGCGGCTTTGCTGGTGGCTTTGCGCGCGGGGGCCTTCTTCGCCGCTGTCTTTTTCACGGCCGATTTCTTCGCCGTCTTGCCGGCAGCTGTCTTCTTCGCGGCCGTCTTCGTTGTGGCCGACGTCGTCGCAGTCTTCTTCGTTGCCTTCGTTGCCTTCTTTGCCGCCGTCTTCGTCGTCGTCTTCTTCGCTGATGTCGTCGTAGTTTTCTTCGCCGACGTCGATGCCTTTTTCGCTACGCTTCTGCCGGCGGCGGTCCTCTTCACCGCCACCTTTTTCGCCACCTTCGAGGCGGTCGACGTCTTGGCTGCCTTCCGAGTCGCTGTCTTCGCAGACGACGTCGTGGGCGCCTTTTTGACCGGCGCACGCTTCTTGCCACCCCCATCCTGCTTGTTGACGGTGGCCCAGGCGATGCGCTCGGCCGCGTCCTCGCCGCGGCCATGTTCCTTCTCGCTTTCTTCGATGTGCTCGGCCTGGCGCTTCTGCTTGTCGGTGTAGCTGGATTTGTCACCACGCGGCATGGGGATGTCTCCTGTGGGGATGGAAGAGAATCAAGCCAGCGTGCGCACCTTCGGCTCCCGCGCCCACTGCCGCGTCGCCGCCGCCGCAAGGAAGCCCTTGGCGTCCTCGGCTTCCACCACGCCCGCATCGTTGCCCACGCGCGCGGCCTTGAGCAGCGCCTGCGCGCCCTCATCGGCGGCAATCGCCTTCAGGTGGGCCCAGGCGTCGGCCACGAAATCCACCGCTGCCGATTCCTTCTGCAGGCGCTTGGCCGCCTCGTTGCTGAGCACCACGGCCACCGCATCGAACACCACCGACGGCGTACCGGCGAGCTGCCCATCTGCGGCAAGCACCTTGCCGTCGCTGAGTTTGCCGCCGCCGATCTTCGGCGCGACCAGCTTGACCTTGGCACCGGCCTTGTCGGCAGCCTTGCGCAGGTTGCTGATCAAGCCTGCATCGGAGCCCTCGTCGAACAGGATGCCGATGCAGCGGCCCTTGAGCAGGTCCTTGGTGCGGCCGATCACGCGCACTTCCTGCGCCTTCGGGAAATCCTGTGCAGGCGTGGCCGTCGGCGCAGGCTCGGGCAGGGCCGGCATCGCAAGTCCCGCGGCCACGCGCTTGGCCAGCGACTCGTCGATGTTGCGCAGGTGGCTCACCGTGCGCTCGCGCACCTTGACCGTTTCCACCTTGGACAGCTCAAACACCAGCGCCGACGCCAGATGCGCCTGCTCGGGTGCTTCCAGGCTGCGGAAGAACATGCGCGCCTGGCTGTAGTGATCGGCGAAGCTCTCGGCCCGCACGCGCCCCTTCACCCCGTCATCGGGCGCGGTGGCGTGGCTGGGGAAACCATCGACCACTTCGCGCGGGCTGTCATCCTGCAGCGAACTCGGATCGTAGGCGACGCGCCCCTTCGGGATGCCCATCTGCATGTGCCCATCGCGCTGATGGTTGGCGAACGGGCACTTGGGCGCATTGACCGGGATCTGGTGGAAGTTGGGCCCGCCCAGGCGACTGAGCTGGGTATCCAGGTAGGAGAACAGGCGCCCCTGCAGCAGCGGATCGTTGCTGAAGTCGATGCCCGGCGGCACGTTGGCGGGGCAGTAGGCCACCTGCTCGGTCTCGGCGAAGAAGTTGTCCGGCCAGCGGTCCAGCACCATCCGCCCGATCACCGTCAGCGGCACCAGCGACTCGGGAATGATCTTGGTCGGGTCCAGGTGATCGAACGGGAAAGCCTCGGCGTCTGCCTCGCTGAACAGCTGCACCGCCAGCTCCCATTCGGGGAAGTCGCCGGCGGTGATCGCTTCGAACAGGTCGCGACGGTGGAAGTCATTGTCGGCACCCTGCAGCTTGACCGCCTCGTCCCACACCGTGGACTGGATGCCCAGCTTCGGCCGCCAATGGAATTTGACGAAGGTCGATTCGCCTTCCTCGTTGAGCAGGCGGAAGCTGTGGATGCCGAAGCCCTCGATCATCCGCAGCGAGCGCGGAATCGCGCGGTCGCTCATCGCCCACATGATCATGTGCATCGACTCGGGCATCAGCGAGATGAAATCCCAGAAGGTGTCATGCGCGCTGGCCGCCTGCGGGAAGGCGCGGTCCGGTTCCATCTTCACCGCGTGGATCAGGTCGGGGAACTTGATCGCATCCTGGATGAAGAACACCGGGATGTTGTTGCCCACCAGATCCCAGTTGCCTTCGCGGGTGTAGAACTTGACGGCGAAGCCGCGCACATCGCGCGGGGTATCCACGGATCCGGCACCGCCGGCCACGGTCGAGAAACGGGTGAACACCGGCGTACGCACGCCAACCTCGGTGAGCACGCGCGCGCGGGTGAATTCCTGCAGCGAACGAGTCAGTTCGAAGTAGCCGTGCGCGGCACTGCCACGGGCGTGCACGATGCGCTCGGGGATGCGCTCATGGTCGAAGTGGGTGATCTTCTCGCGCAGGATGAAGTCTTCCAGCAGCGTGGGCCCACGCGGGGTGGCGCGCAGCGAGTTCTGGTTGTCGCCGACCGGGATGCCCTGGTTGGTGGTCAGCGCGGGATGGCCGCCACCGGCGTGCTGGTGCAGTTCGTCGCCTTCGCCACGGCTGTCGGCGGGAGGAGGGGTGTTCTTGGTGCGGGGCTTGCTGGCGGCCATGGGTGGCTCCGGGCTGGCGGGAAGGCAATGCCCAACACTGGCGCGGCCGCCGTTAATCGCCGGTGCTCAATTCGGGCGCTGCATGCACCCGCGCTTCACATGCGGCGTTGGGTGGGCGCGGCAGGGCGCGTATCCTTGGCGGCGTGTCCTCCTGCCGCCCGCCCTCGCATGCGCGTTGAACCTGCCGACATCGAAGCCCTGTTCGATGCGATCCCCGACGTGCTGTTCTTCATGAAGGACCGCGACGGGCGCTATACGCACATCAACCAGACCATGCTGCGCCGGCTCGGGCTGAAGTCGCGCAAGGAGGTGATCGGGCGTACCGCCGCGGAGATCTACCCGACCGGGCTGGGCGCCGACTACGCCACCCAGGACGAGCAGGTCCTGGCCGGCAAGGTGATCGAAAACCTGATGGAGCTGCATCTGTTCGCCAACCGCGAGCCGGGTTGGTGCCTGACCTGCAAGCGCCCGCTGCTGGTGGACGGGCAGATCAGGGGCCTGATCGGCATCTCGCGCGACCTGGGTCAGAAAGACAGCCTGGGCACCCAGTACGAGCAGCTGCGGCTGGCGCTGGCGCATCTGAACGCGCATTACGCCGAGAACGTGCGCATGCAGACCCTGCTGGACATCACCGGGTTCTCGCTGTCCAAACTGGAGCGTACCTTCCGCAAGGTGTTCCAGATGACCCCACAGCAGGTGCTGACCCGCCTGCGCATCCAGATGGCGGTGCACCTGCTGCACGGGCCGGACAGCATCGCCAGCATCGGCCAGGCCTGCGGCTTCACCGACCAGAGCGCGTTCACCCGCAAGTTCAAGGCCGAGGTCGGGGTGTCCCCGCGCGGCTACCGGGCGCAGATCGGCGAGCGCGCCGAAACCTGAGCCGGGGCGGGCCTTGTGGCCTATCCCGCCGGCCGGCTGGACAGGGTATCGTGTCGCACCTGTTGCCCGCCTGCGATTCCGATGCCCGCATCCCAGACTCCGACGCCTGCCGCCGCGCCTGCCGACACCCGACTGGGCCACGCGCTCAAACCCCGCCAGCTGATCATGATGGGCCTGGGCAGCGCCATCGGCGCCGGCCTGTTCCTGGGGTCGGGCGTGGGCGTGCAGGCCGCCGGCCCGGCGGTGCTGATGTCTTATCTGGTCGCCGGTGCGCTGGTGATCATCGTGATGAACGCGCTCGGCGAAATGGCCGCGGCCAAGCCGACCAGCGGCGCGTTTTCGGTGTACGCCGCCGATGCCATGGGCGCCACCGCCGGGGCCACGGTGGGCTGGCTGTGGTGGGTGCAGTTGGTCATTGTCATCGCGGCCGAGGCGGTGGGTGCGGCCGGTTTGCTGGCCACCGTCTGGCCGGCGGTGCCGGTGCCGATGGCCGCGCTGGCCTTCATGCTGTTCTTCACCGCGATCAACCTGCTCGGGGTAAAGAACTTCGGTGAGTTCGAATTCTGGTTCGCGATCCTCAAGGTGGTGGCGATCGTCGCCTTCATCCTGATCGGCATCGCGCTGCTGCTGGGCTGGCTGCCGGACGTCGCCTCGCCGGGCCTGTCCAACTTCACCGGGCATGGCGGCTTCGCGCCCAAGGGGCTGGCTGGCGTGGGCGCGGCGCTGCTGGTGGTGGTGTTCGCTTTCGGGGGCACCGAGATCGTGGCGGTGGCCGCAGCGGAAACCGAAGACCCCGAGCGCAGCATCGCGCGGGCCATCCGTACCGTGGCCTGGCGCATCCTGGTGTTCTACATCGGCTCGCTGAGCGTGATCATCGCCGTGGTGCCGTGGACCAGCGAGGCGCTGAAGTCGCCGTTCGCCGCGGTGCTGCAGGTGGCCAACATCCCCGGTGCGGCCACGGCGATCACGCTGATCGCGGTGATCGCGCTGCTGTCGGCGCTCAATGCCAACCTCTATGGCGCCTCACGCATGATGTATTCGCTGGCCCAGCGCCAGGAGGCACCGGCCGTGCTCGGCTGGGCCGACCCGCGCCAGGTGCCGATCATCGCGGTGCTGGCCAGCGTGCTGTTCGGCTTTGCCGCCACCGTGATGGAGCTGCTGTTTCCGGACAGGGTGCTGCCGGTGCTGCTCAACATCGTGGGGTCCACCTGCCTGCTGGTGTGGACGATCTCGCTGCTGTCGCAGCTGATCCTGCGGCATCGCGCCAATCGCGATGGCACCCGCCTGCCGTTCCGCATGGCCGGCTACCCCTATCTGACCGTGATCGGCCTGGGCGTGCTGGCGCTGATCTTCGGCCTGCTGCTGTCCGAATCGCACACCCGCCTGCAGTTCCTGTCGATGGCCGCGCTGACCGCGGTGATCGCGATCAGCAGCGAAGTGGCGCGGCGCGTGCGCGCCAGCCGTCAGGCCGATTGATCGATTGACCGGTTGACCGGTTGACCGATTGACCGATTGACCGATTGACCGGTAGTGCCGGCCGCTGGCCGGCTCCCACGGATGCCGATCGGCATGGTGCAGAGCCGGCCAGCGGCCGGCACTACCGGGGTGAATGGGAGCCGGCCAGCGGCCGGCACTACCGGGAGGCATCACGCGTCTTGGGGGAGCCGGCTCACGGCCAGCAACCGCCAACAAAAACGGCCCGCTTGCGCGGGCCGTTCTTCGTTGCATCCGGGCAGGGAGGCTTATACCTCCACGCCCTCGTCTTCCTTGTACGCATCCACCGGGATGCAGGCGCACATCACGTTCTTGTCGCCGTACACGTTGTCCACGCGCGCCACCGGCGGCCAGTACTTCTGCTGGCGCAGGCTGGCCAGCGGGAAGGCCGCCAGTTCGCGCGGGTAGGCGTGCGACCACTCGCTGGCCGAGACCGCCGTGGCGGTGTGCGGGGCGTGCTTGAGCGGGTTGTCCTCGCGGTCCAGGCGGCCGTCTTCGATGGCGGCGATTTCCTCGCGGATCTGGATCATCGCGTTGATGAAGCGGTCCAGCTCGTGCAGCGATTCGCTCTCGGTCGGTTCCACCATCAGCGTGCCGGCGACCGGGAAGCTCAGCGTCGGGGCGTGGAAGCCGAAGTCGATGAGGCGCTTGGCCACGTCCTCAGCGCCGATGCCGGAGGTCTTCTCCAGCGGACGCACGTCCAGGATGCACTCATGTGCCACCAGGCCATTGCGGCCGGTGTACAGGGTCTTGAAGTGCGGGGCCAGGCGCTTGGCGATGTAGTTGGCGTTGAGCAGCGCGACCTGGGTGGCCTTGCGCAGGCCGGCGGTGCCCATCAGGGTGATGTACATCCAGCTGATCGGCAGGATCGAGGCGCTGCCGAAGCTGGCCGCGCTGACCATGCCGACATCGCCTTCGCCGCCCAGCACCTTGGGCAGGAACGGCGCCAGGTGCGACTTGACCGCACACGGGCCCACGCCCGGGCCGCCGCCGCCGTGCGGGATGCAGAAGGTCTTGTGCAGGTTCAGGTGCGACACGTCCGAGCCCCACTTGCCGGGCTTGGCCACGCCGACCAGGGCGTTCATGTTGGCGCCGTCGGTGTACACCTGGCCGCCGTGCTTGTGCACGATTTCGCAGATCTCCACCACCTCTTCCTCGAACACGCCGTGCGTGGACGGGTAGGTGATCATCAGCGCGGCCAGGCGGTCGCTGTACTTCTCCGCGTTGACGCGGATGTCGTCCAGATCGACGTTGCCGTTGGCATCGGTCTTGGTCACCACGACCTTCATGCCGCACATCTGTGCCGAGGCCGGGTTGGTGCCGTGCGCCGAATCCGGGATCAGGCAGACGTCGCGATGGCCCTCACCGCGCGAGCGGTGGTAGGCGCGGATCGCCAGCAGGCCGGCGTACTCGCCCTGCGCGCCGGAGTTCGGCTGCAGGCTGACCGCGTCGTAGCCGGTGCATTCCACCAGCATCGCTTCCAGTCCGTCGATCAGTTCCTTGTAACCGGTGGCCTGGTCGGCCGGGGCCAGCGGATGGATGTTGGCGAACTCCGGCCAGGTCACCGGGATCATCTCGGCGGTGGCGTTGAGCTTCATGGTGCAGCTGCCCAGCGGGATCATGGTGCGATCCATCGCCAGGTCCTTGTCCGCCAGCGAACGCAGGTAACGCAGCAGTTCGTGTTCGCTGTGGTGGGTGTTGAACACCGGGTGGGTCAGGAAGTCGCTGGTGCGCACCAGGCCGGCCGGCAACGCATCGGCGGTGGCCGCGTCCAGCGCGTCCACATCGACCGTGGCACCGAACAGCTGGCCGAGCGCGACGATGTCGGCGCGGGTCGCGGTTTCATCCAGGCTGATGCCGACCGCATCGCTGTCGATCGCACGCAGGTTGATGCGTGCGGCCGCGGCCTTGGCGTGGATCGCCTTGGCGTCGACGTCCTTGACGTGCAGGGTGTCGAAGAAATGCTCGCCCACATTGACGCCGGCAGCGCGCAGTGCGCTGGCCAGGATCGCGGCCAGGCGATGGGTGCGGCGGGCGATGCGGGTCAGACCTTCCGGGCCGTGGTACACGGCATACATCGAGGCCATCACCGCCAGCAGCACCTGCGCGGTGCAGATGTTGGAAGTGGCCTTCTCACGGCGGATATGCTGCTCGCGCGTCTGCAGGGTCAGGCGGTAGGCGGCATTGCCCTGCGCGTCCACCGAGACGCCGATCAGGCGGCCCGGCATCGAGCGCTTGTAGGCGTCGCGGCAGGCCATGAAGGCGGCATGCGGGCCACCGAAACCAAACGGCACGCCGAAACGCTGCGAGTTGCCGACCACGATGTCCGCGCCCCATTCGCCGGGGGCGGCGATCAGGGTCAGCGCGAGCAGGTCGGTCGCCACCGCGACCAGGCCGCCACGGGCGTGCACGGCATCGGCCAGCGCCTTGTAGTCGCCGATATGGCCGAAGGTGTCCGGGTACTGCAGCAGCACCCCATAGGCTTCGGCCTCCATCGCCTCGGCCGGGGTGCCCACGCGCAGCACGATGCCCATCGGCTCGGCGCGGGTGCGCAGCAGTTCCAGCGTCTGCGGGTGCACGGCGTCGTGCACGAAGAAGGTGTCGGACTTGGACTTGGCCGAACGCTTGGCCAGGGTCATCGCTTCAGCGGCGGCGGTGGCTTCATCCAGCAGCGAGGCGTTGGCGATCTCCATGCCGGTCAGGTCGGCGCACAGGGTCTGGAAGTTGATTAGCGCTTCCATGCGGCCCTGCGAAATCTCGGCCTGGTACGGGGTGTAGGCGGTGTACCACGCCGGGTTTTCCAGCACGTTGCGCAGGATGACGTTCGGGGTCAGCGTGCCGTAGTAGCCCTGGCCGATGAAGGTGCGGAACACCTGGTTCTTGTCGGCGATGGCGCGGATCTTGGCCAGTGCCTGCACTTCGGTCAGCGACTCGGGCAGGTCCAGCGGGGCCGGCGACTTGATTCCGGCCGGGACGATCGCATCGGTCAGCGCGTCCAGCGAGGCGTGGCCGACCACGTCGAGCATCTGCGCGATTTCAGCGTCGTTGGGGCCGATGTGGCGTTCGACGAACGCGTGGCTGTGTTCAAGCTCGCGCAGGGAAGGAGTGTTCTGGGACATGGCTGGCATCTCGAAGAGTGGGCACGCACGTTCGGAAGGCAGCCGGGGCCAGGGCGTGTCGCGGGCGACAGCGATCCACCGGACCTTGCGGTCTTCCTGGGTGCCCCTCTGTCCTTTTGCCTGAGAGTTTAAAAGCGCGCATCTGCGTGCTTCGTGCCCCTTCGGCGCCGGCAATGGGCCGGTCTCTCCAGAGTTTTGGTACGGGTGGTATCGGGCCTGAGCGATTACGGGCGTTGCGCCTTCGGCAGCGGGTGTCCGCTTCTCCCACCATGGTGCCCGCCAATTATAGCCCAGCGGCTTTCTCTGCTGCGTCCCCATGGCACATGAATACGGGGTGGTATGGGCGCCCCTCTCGGGCCTCCGGCGATGGTGCCCGGCGGTACAAAGGCCTATCATCATCGGACCCTCGTATTCATCTGGTGCCGCCCGTTCCGGGCTTGCGCCCGCCGTGCAGTGCGCACGGCCCAGACGGAAGACCGCATGACGCCCGCCTCACCCTCGACCCGCCGCCTTGCCCTGCTGCTCGCAGGCCTGGCGATGTTCGGTCCGTTCTCGATCGATACCATTTTCCCGGCCTTCCTGCTGCTCGGCGACCGCATGCAGGTCGACCAGGTGGCCGTGCAGCAGACCATCAGCGTGTACCTGCTGTTCTACGGCCTGATGAGCCTGGCGCACGGCCCGTTGTCCGATGCGTTCGGACGCAAGCGGGTGATCATCGGCGGGCTGGTGCTGTTCATCGGCGCCTCGATCGGCTGCGCGCTGTCGCGCGACATGACCACGCTGCTGGTGTTCCGTGCGCTGCAGGGCGTCACCGCCGGGGTCGGGGTGATCGTCGGCCGCGCAGTGATCCGCGATCTGTACCACGGTGCCGACGCGCAGCGTCTGATGAGCCAGGTGTCGATGATCTTCGGCGTCGCCCCGGCCATCGCGCCGATCATCGGCGGCTGGATCCTGCTCGGCGGCGGCGACTGGCCGCTGATCTTCTGGTTCCTGGTGCTGTTCGGCGTGGTGCTGCTGCTGGCCACCGGCAAATGGCTGCCGGAAACCCACCCGGTCCAAGCGCGCACGCCGCTGTCGATGCGCGAACTGCTGCGCAGCTATGTGCGGATGGGCTCCAACCCGCGCCTGCTGCGCCTGGCCGCGGCAGGCGCGTTCAATTTCTCCGGCATCTTCCTGTACATCGCCTCGGCACCGGTGTTTGTGATGCAACACCTCAAGCTGGGCGAGGGCGGCTTTGCCTGGTTGTTCATCCCCACCATCGGCGGCATGACCGTGGGCTCGTTCCTGTCCGGCCGCATGGCCGGGCGGATCGTGGCGCAGCGGCAGATCGCGATCGGGTTTGCGTTGTGCGCCGTCTCGGCGCTGCTGAACGTCGGCTACGTGGTATCGGTACCGCAGATCGCGCTGCCGTGGGCGGTGATGCCGATTTTCCTGGGCGGCGTCGGCATGGCCTTGATCTTCCCGATCCTGGCGCTCGCCGTGCTGGACATGTACCCGCATCAGCGCGGCCTGGCCTCCTCGATGCAGATGTTCATCCAGCTGATGATCAACACCGTGGTGGCCGGCGTGGTTTCGCCGATGCTCAGCAGCAGCCCGCTGCACCTGGCCTTGGGCTACGCGGGCTTCTTCGCCATCGGTGGCAGCTTCTGGTACTGGGAGCGGCACTGCGAGCGCCGCCGTGACGTGCTGACGCCGATCGAATAAGCGCACGCGCACGCTACGATGGCGGGCGACGCGGGCGTGGCCGGCGTGGTGCTGGCGATCCGGCGGCACCTGGTCAGGGCTGCGGCATCGATCGGCAGGCCATCACCGTCATGGGCTATCGGCGCCACGGCAAGGTGCGGGACCGAGCCGGGCGGCGGCCCTCAACGGGCCCGGCCGGGCCCGTGCGGTATCCTTTGCGCTTTGATGCAGTCCGGACGTTCCAGATGTCGACCACCTCCAAACTGCGCCGCGACATCCGCCGGCGCCGCGAAACCCAGGCTGCCAACCGCGAGCAGGCCGCCACCCCGCCGGTGGAGCCGCATGCCGAGCTGCGTGACCAGCAGCGCACGCTGCTGGCCGGCATCGTCCGCCGCGACGGCGAGTGGGTACTGGGCATGGATGGCCGCATCGCCGGCCAGACCCCGAGCGCGGCGCGCGTGCTGGCGCTGATCATGCAGGCCGCCGAACTGCACGAGCGTCAGGGCACGCCGGTACGCCTGGTCTACTCGGACGCCCTGAAGGATGCCGCGCATGCCGAAGCAACGGCCGACGGCAAGGATTTCGAGCAGTTCAAGGTGGAACTTGCCGCCAGCCTGAAGCGTCCTGCGCATTCCTGAGCGCGGCGTTCGGATCCCCGCGGCCTCGTCATTCCCACAATGCAACCGTTCATCCGGGTAGAGCCACGCCATGCGTGGCTGCCTTTCGCACCGACGCCGATAGCACCCGACGCGCGCTGCGCGTTTGCCGAGCCTGGCTCGGCACTACCGACCACAAAAAAAGCCGGCCCATGGGCCGGCTTTTTCGTTCATCGACGTGCGCGGACGGTCAGCGTGCCACAGGGGCTGCCGTTGCCGGCGTGGCCGCCGCGGTGGCGCCCGGGGCCTGCCAGCCACACATCTGGCCCTGATTCTGCTGCTTGAGCCACTCGTTGACCGGGGTGAAGTACTCGATCATCGGGCCGGCATCGAGCTTGTCGCCGCCGGTGATCTCGCGCAGCGTGGCCTGCCACGGCTGGCTGGCACCCTTGCTCAGCATCGCCCAGAACTTCTGCCCGGCTTCCTTGTTGCCGTAGAAGCTGCACTGGTGCAGCGGGCCCTTGTAGCCGGAGGCATCGCACAGGCCCTTGTAGAACTGGAACTGCAGGATGCGTGCCAGGAAGTAACGGGTATACGGGGTGTTGCCCGGGACATGGTACTTGGCACCGGCGTCGAAGAACTCCTCACCACGTGCGCTGGCCGGCGCTACGCCCTGGTACTTGGCCTTCAGGTCCCACCACGCCTGGTTGTAATGGTCCGGCGTGATCGAGCCATCGAACACCCCCCAGCGCCAGCGGTCGATCATCAGGCCGAACGGCAGGAACGACACGCCGCTCAGGGCCATGCGCATCTGCGCGTTGATGGTCGCCTCGCGGCTTTCCTGCGGGGTGTCGACCAGGCCGATCGAGTTGAGGTACTGCGGCGTCATCGCCAGCACGATGGTGTCGCCGATCGCCTCGTGGAAGCCATCGTTGGCACCGCCCTGGAACAACGGCGGCAGCGGGTTGTAGGCCAGGTCGTAATAGATGTGGCCCAGCTCGTGGTAGATCGTGGTGAAGTTCTCTTCGTTGGGCTTGATGCACATCTTGGTGCGCACATCGCCCTCCATGTTCATGTCCCACGCGCTGGCGTGGCAGACCACGTCGCGGTCCAGCGGCTTGATGAACTGGGTCTTGTCCCAGTACGACTTCGGCAGTGCCGGCATGCCCAGCGAGACGTAGAAGTCCTGCGCACGTTCGGTCATCTGCTTGGCGGTGCGCAGTTCGGCCTCACGCTGGGCCTTGTACAGCGCCTCCACGTTCGCACCGCTGCCGGCCTTGGCCAGCGCGCCGCTCAGGTTGGCCTGGTACTGCTTTTCCAGCGCGGCGGTGATGTCCAGGCTGCCGGCGCCCGGGTACGGTTCCAGCTGGTCCCACAGGTTGGACCAGTCCTGCTGCCACATGTTGCCTAGCAGGTGGGCGGCGATCATGCCGCCCCCGGTCTCGGCCTTGTCCTTGCCGTAGGTGGCATCGAGCTTGCTACGTGCGTAGCAGTGCAGCTGCTCGTACATCGGCTTGACCTGTTCCCACAGGCGGTCGGTTTCCGGGCCGATCTGCTCCGGTAGCATGTCATAGCCGCTGCGCCACATCTGGCCGGCATCGGCGAAGCCCATTTCCTTGGCGCCTTCGTTGACCAGGCCGACGAAGCGCTGGTAGTCGGCCCGCATCGGCTTGGTGGTGGCGTGCCAGCCCTGCCAGGCGTCGAGCTGCTTGTCGTAGTCGCGGCTGCGCGCAAGGACCTGTTCCAGGTCGCCGAGCTGGCGGCAGCTCTGCGGGTTGGCGTCGTCGGTGCAGTATTTGCCCGAGCCGTAGGCGCCTTCCATGCGGCTGGCGATGCGGGTGAGCTCGGACAGCTTGGCCGGGTCGCGCGGGGCAGGCATGGAGGTCATGAGCTTGAGCAGGTGGATCTGGCGCTTGGTGTCTTCGCTCATGGGCTGGCCGTCGTACCTGGCGGCCTGGGTGATCCAGCCGTTGAGGACGGTGAGCCAGCGCTCGTTGGCCTTGGCCGCCACGCGTTCGGAATCTTCGTTGATGTAGGTCGAAGACAGCCACTGCGCGGAGGTCATTTCCGGGTACATGGCCTTGTACTCGGCGTTGACGCGGGCAATGAACTGGTCGGCGGTCTCGCCCGGCTTGGCGCTGGTCGCCGCGGGGGCGTCAGCCGGGGTGGGTTCCTTCTGGCAGGCCGCCAGGGTCAGTGCGGCAGCGCCGACAGCCAGGGCCAGCAGGAGCGGGCGGTGGTTCACGGGGACATCCTTGGGTGGTGACAGACCGGCGAAGGCTAGTGAAGCACCGGTCGCACCGCAAGGGGCAGGGCAGCACGTTCCCGGTCGACCGGGTAGCGTCAACGTCGACGGCGTGGCGTCCGTATTACGGGGTGCGGGTCGGTGCGCATGGAGAAACAACGGCGCAAGACCAACTCGCAGGCAGGGCGTCTTTGCTCGACCTTCCGCCGACGCACACCCTGGGGGGCGAGGCAGGCGATACCGTGGCGGGACCGTCGGGCGCCATGGATGGCGCACGTCGAGCCCCCATGGATGGGTTTACGGCGCGTCCCGCCACGGTATGGCCTGCCTCGCCACAAACGGAAGAGCGAAAAGCTGACAGCTCTCACCTTCAGGCGCCGGACACTCGACTACGCGTTGAACGGGTCAAACCTCGCACCCGGCAAACAGATCGCGGCCACGTTCGTACACCGACGTCTTGACCTGCATCAATCCCAGCACCGACGGAAACAGGTTGTCGTGGTCGGTGTACTTGCCCGCACGCTGGCGCACGCAGGCCAGGTTGAGCCCGCGGTTGGCGGCAAACGAGGGCGAGAACCACATCGTCATCGGCACCCGGGTCTGTTCCTGCGGTGCGATCGCGTAGGGCACACCGTGCAGGTACAAGCCCTTTTCGCCCAACGACTCGCCGTGGTCGGACAGGTAGATCATCGCCGTGTCGTAGTCGTCCATGCCCTGCAGCGTGCCGATGGTGCGGCTGAGCAGGTGATCGGTATACAGCAGTGCATTGTCGTAGCTGTTGGTGATCTGCTCGCGGCTGCACTTGCCCAGGTCGGCGGTGTCGCAGGTCGGCGTGAAGCGGCGGAAGCGCGCCGGATAGCGCTCGAAATAGCTCGGGCCGTGGTTGCCCAGCTGATGCAGCACCACCACCCGGTCGCCGGGGGTGGCGCGCACCTGGCTGGCCAGGTCGTCGATCAGGATTTCGTCCATGCAGCGGCCGTTGGCGCACAGCTGTGGGTTCTTCGCATCATCCAGCGGTTGCATCGCCAGGCCTTCGCAGACGCCCTTGCACCCGGACTGATTGTCGCGCCACAAGGTCTTGATGCCGGCGTACTCCAGCACATGCAGCAGCGACTGGTGCGCGCGGATCTTCTTTTCGTCGTAGTCGTGGCGGCCATACGGCGAGAACAGGCACGGCAGCGACACCTCGGTGCTGGTGCCGCAGGAGTGCATGTCCGGGAAGTTGATCACGCTGGCCTGTGCCAGTTCCGGCGTGGTCTGCTTGGCGTAGCCGTTGAGCCCCCAGTTCTGCGCCCGGGCGGTTTCGCCCATCACGATCACCAGCAGACGCGGACGGCTGCCGGCCGCGCGTGGGGTGGCCTTGGCATCGGTGCCGATCGGCAGCTTCGGCGCGCGCTGGATCGGGTTGTCGCCGCGCAGCGCCTTGGGCAGGCCCAGCAGGAAGTTGCCTGGCGTGGCCAGGTAACGCACCTCGCGCTGGTTGCGCATCAGCGCGGACATTTCCTGGAAAGAAAGCATGGCCCCGCCGAATGCGACCACCGCCGACAACAGCAGGAAACCGGCACGCCACAACAGCGCCTTGCCCCAGCTGCGCTTGACCAGCTGCACGCGCCACAGCACCAGCATCGGCAGCAGGGCCAGCAACAGGAGCGGCGCGATCAGCGCCGGGGTCATCAGCTCGCGGCTTTCCTTGTGGTCGGTGGCCAGCACGTTGCGCAGCATGTCCGCATCCAGATAGATGTGGTAGCTGCCCATGTAGTGCGCCGCCATGGCGGTGCCGAGCAGCAGCAGACCCACCACCATCTTGGCATTCCAGCGCCACACCAGCAGACCCATCAGCAGGCAGTGGGCGCCCACCAGGAACAGCAGCAGCGAGATCGCAAAGCGGATGCTGCCCGGATGGGTGGCCATGGCGCTGTGCCAGAACAGGCCATTGCAGGCCACCGCGAAGAACAGGCTGGTGAGCGCGATCAGCGCTTCGGTGGACAGCTGCGGCCGCCAGCTGCGCCAGCGTGCCAGCTCCACGAACCGTGTCGTGCGGGGTACCGATGCACTCATGCCCGCTCTCCCTGTGGCAGTGCCGGTTGGGTACTGCGCGATCGTTTCAGCAGCGGCTGCACCGCCAGATACAACAGCAGCGACACCAGCCAGCAGGTGGCCAGCGTCCACAGATCATGGGACAGGAAGTGCGCGCCGCGTAGCTGCTGGGACAGCCCGAATACCCCGCCCGCCACCAACCCGACCGCCAGCCCGCGCCAGCGCCAGGCCGGTCGCACCATCAGGGCGAAGAAGTACAGACTGATCCATGCGTATCCCGCGCTCGAATGGCCGGCAGGAAAACAGATGCCACGGGGCATGTCGTGCGGCCGTGAAGCGAACAGGCCGATGTACTCCCGCGCACCGCCGTAGCGGGCCAGGTCCCAGGGGCAATCCATGTTGGTCACCGACTTGAGCAGCGACACCACCCCGGTGCCCAGCGCCACCGCCAGCACCAGATACAGCAGTGGCCAGCGCCACGCGGCGGCGCGTTCGCTGCGCCAGGCATGCGTGCACAGCACGATCGCTGCCAGCGCTGCTGCCGTGCTCGTCCACTTGCCGACCTTGTGCACCAGATGGCTGGTGACCCAGGCGTTCTGCAGGGCCCAATGATGACCTTCGAGTCGATAGAACTGGTCGGCCAGCCATTGGTCGCCGCCGAAGCCCATCAACAGCGCGCTGGCCGCCAGGGTTGCCAGCAGCGGCAACCACAGATGGCCGCGCAGGAACTGCGCGACCGGGGAGGGGGCCACGTGGGAAAGGGCGACAGGAACGGCGGACGCTGAGGGCATGGGCGATTCAAAGGCGAATTGATTCGCGGCCATGGTCGTCAGCGGCGTGTCGGAGAGCAGTCGGAGCGATGTTGGACACAGGTTAAATGGGGGCCCTGTGCAGGCCTGCCATTCAGTCCGGCTCGTCTGTCGACACCGCATCACCCTGCAGATGCGAATGGCAATCGACACGCCACGCGGTGCCGGGCACCAGTTTCCAGCGGTTGCGATTGCTGCTGCCGATGTCGATCACCTGCGCGCGGTCCACGCAGGGGCTCATCGCCTCGTCCAGCACCAGCAGCCAGCGCGTCCGTGGTGCCAGTGCGAGCCAGGGACCGGCATCCTGCCACTGCTCGTCCCATGGCCGCTTGAAGCCGAACTCGGCAACCTTGCGATCGGCCTGCAGCAGGTTCTGTTCGCGCCAGGCCAGCAGGCCCAGCTCCCCATCCGGACCGATCCGCTGGCCGACCCGCTGCATCAGTGCCGATGCCGAACTGTAGGGATCCAGCGCGGGCATCAGCCCCCAGCCGTACAGATTCCACAGCAGGAATGACGTGATCACCACCAGCGCACCCGCGCGGCGCTGGCGCAGCCAGGCCATCACGCCGATCAGCACCCCCCCGAAACCCAGCATCCAGCTGCCGAGCAGCGGCAGCAGGCTGGCGGGCATCTCGCGCCGTGCCAGCTGCGCGTGTGCCCACGCACTGCCACTGAGCAGTTGCGTGCCGATGTACAGCGCGGCCACGGCGAGCAGGGCGACGTAGGCCAGCAGCAGCCAGCGGGCACCCGTCCTGCGCAAGAGCCCCGGCAGCAACGGCGCGGCAGCCACGCACAGCAGCGGCAGCATCGGGAAGATGTAGACCTCGCGCTTGCCGGGACTGGCGCTGAAGAACACCAGTACCAGCAACGACCAGCCCAGCAGCAGCCAGTAACGGCCGTCCAGGCGTTTGAGGCGCCGCCACCAGGCGGGCAGCAGCGCGGGCAGCAGCAGGCTGCCCGGCAGCCACAACGTGGCGATCACCTGCAGGTAGTACCAGGCCGGCTGCACGTGGTGCCAGGCGTTGGCATAGCGGGTGCCGGTCTGCTTGAACAACAGCTCGCGTGCGTAGGCCTGCAGGCTCGGCTCGGGATCGTTCAACAACGCGATACCCAACGGCGCCAGCCATACGGCCGTGCCGAGCAGGAAGGCCGGCAGCAGCCACCACAGGCTGCGCGCGCTTGCCGCGCCAGGCGGGCGTGGCTGATCGCGGCTGCGCCAGCGCCACAGCGCCCACGGCAGCAGCACCAGCAGCGGCAGGAAGCCCACGCCCTTGGTCACCGTGCCCAGCCCGGCGGCGAAACCGGCCAGCCACAGCGCGCCCAGGTTGCGACCCTCCAGCAGGTGGCGCAGCAGGCCCCACATCGCCAGCGTCGTCATCGCCACCAGCACCATGTCGATCTGCGCACGCTTGGCCATCAGGCCGAACTGCAGGCAGCTGAACAATGCGAGCACCGCCCACCACGCGACCCGCCGGTTCCACAGCCGTCGCGCCAGATCCCAGGTCAGCCACAGGGTCAGCAGGCCGGCCAGCAGCGAGGGCACCAGGAAGGCCAGGTTCCAGCCGCCAAACACGGTGTGGCTGGCGGCCTGCATCCACATGAACACCGGCGGCTTCTCGGCGTACAGCTCGCTGCCCCGATGCGGCAGCAGCCAGTTGCCGCTGTCCACCATCGCACGCGCGGCCAGCACGAAGCGCGGCTCGTCGGGCGGGGAGGGTTGGCGCATGCCGATACCGGCCAGCAGGGCCAGCACGATGCCCACGCAGACCAGGATCGGCCAGCGATGGCGCAGCAACGTTGCGTCGGGCATGTCGGCACTCTTCGGCTAAACCGCCACTGTCTCCCCGACAGCGTGGGAAAAGCGTCGAAACCGGCCCATTGCGACCGGATTCCGACATGGATCGGGCTACCATGCCCCGATCCGTTCACGAGAGTCTGCCATGCGGCTCCTGGTCATTGAAGACAACCGCCAGCTGGTCGCCAACCTGTTCGACTATTTCGAATCGCTGGGCCACGTGCTGGATGTCGCGCCCGACGGCGTCACCGGCCTGCACCTGGCGGTCAGCCATGCCTACGACGTCGTCATCCTGGACTGGATGCTGCCGCGCATGGAGGGCCCGGAAGTCCTGCGCCGGCTGCGTGCCGAGCACGGCTCGGAAGTGCCGGTAATCATGCTCACCGCGCGCGATGAGCTGCCCGACAAAATCGCCGGCTTCCGGGCCGGTGCCGACGACTACCTGACCAAGCCCTTCGCACTGCCCGAACTGGAAGTGCGCCTGGAAGCGCTGATGGTGCGCGCGCATGGGCGCAATCCGCGCAAGGTGTTGGAAGTGGCCGATCTCAAGCTGGATCTGGCCACGCTGGAGGCCTATCGCGACGGCAAGGTGCTGCACCTGTACCCGGCCTGCCGCAAGCTGCTGGAAGTGCTGATGCGTGCCAGTCCCGCGGCGGTGACCCGCCAGCAGCTGGAGTTCGCGCTGTGGGGCGATGAGCCGCCCGATGGTGACCTGCTGCGTTCGCACGTCTACGAACTGCGCCGCAGCGTGGATGGCGCCTCCGCGCAGAAGTTGATCCATACCTTGCCACGCGTCGGCTATCGGCTGGGCCTGATCGGCACGGAATCCAGCAATGAGACCGCGTAAGCCCGCACCGCTGCACCGCCGGCTGGTGTGGTGGTTGCTGGCGTACCTGGCCATGATCTCCATCGCCGTGTTCAGTGTGGGCAACTACGTGCATGAACATGCCGAGCATTCGGCGTGGCGCGCGCTGCTCAACTCCGAGCTGGACAGCATCGTCAACCATATCGAGCACGAACCGCATTACCGCTGGCAGGACTCGGACACGCTGCGGCTGTTCACCCTCGATGGCCGTGTGGGCGTTCCCGAAAGCTTGCGTACGCTGCATCCCGGGCTGCACGACGGGGTGATGGTCAACGATCGGGCCAGCGCGGTCATGATCCGCGATACCGACAAACTCGGCCGGCTGGCGCTGGTGCTGGACATCAACGACTTCCACGAACTGGAGGAATTCGCCACGCGCTGGGTGATGCTGGCCGGGGTGGTGATGATCATCGTGACCGTGCTGATGGCCTCCTTCGGCGTCAGTCGGCTGGTGCGGCCGTTGCGTTCGCTGGCCACGCGCATCGATCAGCTCAAGCCCGGCGTGCCGGGGCAGCGGGTGACCGTTGACCCGCGCGGCAGCTCGGAGCTGTATGTGATCGCCGCCGCGGTCAATGATTACCTGGCCCGCAACGAACAGTTCGTCGAGCGCGAGCGCGCCTTCATCACCACCACCAGCCACGAACTGCGCACGCCCATCGCGGTGATCACCGGCGCAGCCGAGCTGGCGTTGGGGCAGCCGGCGCTGCCGGACCGCGCGCGCGTGCAGATGCAGCGCGTGCACCGCACCGCGCAGGGTGTGGAGCAGCTGATCCAGCTGCTGCTGGTGCTGGCGCGTGATCCGGCGCGCCTGGCCGCACGCGGCGAGCGCATCGCACTGGATCAGCTGGTGCCGGACATCATCGAGGACCATCGCCACCTGATGGGCGACAAGGACCTGCGCATCGAAGTGGAGGGTCTGGCGCCGGCAGAGATCATCGCGCCGCTGGGCGTGGTGCAGGCGGCCATCGGTAACTTGCTGCGCAATGCGATCGAAAACAGCGGCCGCGGCACCATCCATATCCAGCTGTCGCGCGCGGCGGTGGTCACCCTGCAGGATCCCGGTCATGGCATGAGTCCGGAAGAAATCGCCGCCGTGCACGCGCGGATGGCACGCGGCGATCGCAACGAACAGAGCGGGATCGGTCTGGAACTGATCGCCAAGCTCTGCGACCACCTGGGGTGGGCGCTGCAGATCGAACCGTGCGCGCCGCGTGGCACGAAGGTGATCCTTGACCTGGGTGCGTCGCTTCCAGGCGCGTCCCCGCGTGCGATGACGTAATCGGACTGCCACGCGCGGTGCCGCCGCGTGGCATCGAGTGAAGATGATGTTAACCTCTGGAAAGGCGCCGCTTTATGCGGCGCTTTTTTTTCTTCGATCGACAGAGGATGGCGTCATGCCGACCGAAACCAGCACTGCACTGATCACCAATGACATTGTCGGCCTCGGCCTGATCGCCGCCACACTCGCGCTGATCTTCTGGGCCGCGAGCGGGCCGACCCCGCTGCTGAAAAAGATCTTCGCCTGGGTGCCGGCACTCCTGCTGTGCTATTTCATCCCGGCCATCTACAACACCGCCGGCATCATCGACGGCCACAACACCTCCCTGTACAACCCGATCGCACGCGACGTCCTGCTGCCGGCCGCGCTGGTGCTGCTGACGTTGTCGATCGACCTCAAAGGGGTGATGAAGCTCGGCCCCAAGCTGCTGGTGATGTTCTGTGCCGGTACGCTCGGCATCATGCTCGGTGCGATCGTGTCGTTCCAGCTGATGTCCTGGATCCATCCGGAAACCGTCGCCGGCGACACCTGGGCAGGCATGGCCGCCCTGGCCGGCAGCTGGATCGGCGGCGGCGCCAACATGGTGGCGATGCGCGAAGTGTTCGGCACCGACGCGACCACCTTCGGCCAATTCGCGGTGGTCGATGTGGCCTGTGCCAGCCTGTGGATGGCGGTGCTGCTGTTCCTGGCCAACCGCGCCCCGCAGATCGACGCGCGCAACGGCGCCGACACCCGCGCCATCGATGAGATGAAGGCGCGGATTTCGGCCTACGAAGCGCAGAACGCGCGCATTCCCAGCCTGACCGACCTGATGGTGATCGTCGGTGTCGCGCTGGGCGGCGTTGGCCTGGCGCACGCCATCGCCGCGCCGCTGAGCGGCTGGTTCAAGGCCAATGTGAGCTGGGCCAGCCAGTTCAGCCTGGACAGTGCGTTCGTGTGGGTGGTGTTGCTGTCCACCGCGCTCGGCCTGGGCCTGAGCTTCACCCGCGCGCGGCGGTTGGAGTCGGCCGGTGCCTCGCGGCTGGGGACACTGTTCCTGTATTTCCTGATCGCCTGCATCGGCATGCAGATGGATCTGCTGTCGCTGCTGGATCGTCCGTGGCTGTTCGCGCTCGGCGCGATCTGGATGCTCACCCACATCCTGGTGCTGTGGATCGCGGCCAAGCTGCTGCGGGCGCCGCTGTTCTTCTTTGCCATCGGCTCGCAGGGCAACATCGGTGCGGCCGCCTCGGCACCGGTGGTGGCCGCCGCGTTCCATCCCTCGCTGGCGCCGGTCGGGGTGCTGCTCGGCACCGTCGGCTACGCCACCGGCACTGGCCTGGCGTATGTCACCGGCCTGATCCTGAAATGGATGGCCGGGGCCTGATCGGCCCCGGGGAGTCGCCCGTCCCGGACGAATTCCGGGGCGGCGACGCGCGCGGTTGGCCGTGCCGGCCGCTGGCCCGCGCGCCGCCGCTGCCCTCCTCAAGGCGATGCCGGCCACCTGGTTCGTCAACGATACCGATTGCCTGGACAGCGTCTACCGGCTGCAGCGCGGTCAGGGCTACGTCGATCGGATGGGCGCGGCCAACAACGCGAAGGTGACGTCGAGCGCGGTAACGCTTACCGGATGGCCCCATGAAAAACGGCGGCGCTTTCGCGCCGCCGTCGGTGTCTTCAACGAGGCATCCGCTTCAACAGCAGCGGCCACCGTTCCTGCCCCCGTAACGCGCCTCCTGGCGCTCGCGGAAGAAGGTCTTGTAGTCCATCGGTACGCGGTCGGGGTGGTTTTCCAGCACGTGGCGCACGTAGTTGTCGTAGTCGGGAATGCCGCAGCACAGGCGTGCGGTCTGCACCAGGCGCCGCCACAGTCGGCGGTGCGCCTGGTACTGGCCAACGGGAACCAGTTCGGTACTCATCACAGGTCTGCCATCTGGTGTGGCTGTAGCGCCACGTACGGGGTTTCCTTGTCGCTGCGCTGCGGATTGCGGCGCGCCTGCACGATGGTCTTGATCGCATAGAACAGGATCGAGAACACCACGAACAGGAACAGCACGGTCAGGCTCGTGTTGACGTAGGCGTTGACCACGATCTGATGCATCTGGTCCAGGCTCTTGGCCGGCGCGGTGATGGTGCCGGTGGCGATCGCATCCTGGAACTTGTGCGCCTGGGCCAGGAAGCCCTGGGCCGGGTTCTTGTCGAAGATCTTGATCAGCCCGGCGTACGTGGTGCAGATCAGCAGCCACACCGCCGGCACGCCGGTCACCCAGGCAAAGCGCTCGCGCTTCATCTTGAACAGCACCACCGTGCCCAGCATCAGCGCGATGCCGGCCAGCATCTGGTTGGAGATGCCAAACAGCGGCCACAGGGTCTGGATGCCGCCGAAGGGATCCTTGACGCCGGTGTACAACAGGTAGCCCCACAGCGCCACGCAGCCTGCGGTGGCGATGATGTTCGCCGTCCACGACTCGGTCTTCTTCAGCGCCGGCACGAAGTTGCCCAGCAGGTCCTGCAGCATGAAGCGACCGGCACGGGTCCCGGCATCGACCGCGGTCAGGATGAACAGCGCTTCGAACAGGATCGCGAAGTGGTACCAGAACGCCATCATCGCGTTGCTGCCGCTGGGAATGGCCTGGTGCAGGATCTGCGCGATACCCACTGCCAGCGTCGGTGCGCCACCGGCACGGTGCAGGATGGTCGGCTCGCCGATGGCCAACGCGGTGGCTTCCAGCTGCTCGGGGGTGATCGCAAAGCCCCAGGTGGTGGAGATGTAGTGCGCGGCCGATACAGCGTCCGGACCGATCACCGATGCCGGGCTGTTCATGGCGAAGTAGATGCCCGGATCGATGATCGAGGCCGCCACCAGTGCCATCACCGCGACGAAGGATTCCATCAGCATGCCGCCGTAGCCGATGTAGCGCATGTGGCGCTCATTGGCCAGCAGCTTGGGCGTGGTGCCCGAGGCGATGAGTGCGTGGAAGCCGGACACCGCGCCGCAGGCGATGGTGATGAACAGGAACGGGAACATGCCGCCCTTCCACACCGGGCCGTCGCCGCTGGCCGCGAACTGGGTCAATGCCGGCATCTTCAGTTCCGGCATCACGATCAGGATGCCGATCGCCAGCGCCACGATGGTGCCGATCTTGAGGAAGGTGGACAGGTAGTCGCGGGGTGCCAGCAGCAGCCACACCGGCAGCACCGAGGCGACGAAGCCGTAGCCGATCAGCATCCAGGTGATCTGGATGCCGGTGAAGGTGAAGGCCGGGCCCCAGACCGGATCGGCGGCGACCTTGCCGCCGAACCAGATCGCGGCCAGCAGCAGGATCAACCCGACCACCGAAATCTCGCCGATCTTGCCGGGGCGGATGTAGCGCATGTACACGCCCATCATGATCGCGATGGGCATCGTCGCAATCACCGTGAACATGCCCCACGGACTCTCGGCCAGGGCCTTGACCACCACCATCGCCAGTACCGCCAGGATGATGATCATGATCAGGAACGCGCCGAACAGCGCGATGGTGCCGGGCACCTGGCCCATTTCCTCGCGGACCAGGTCACCCAGCGAGCGCCCGTTGCGGCGGCTGGAGATGAACAGGACCATGAAGTCCTGCACCGCCCCGGCCAGCACCACGCCGACCACCAGCCACAGCAGGCCGGGCAGGTAGCCCATCTGTGCGGCGAGCACCGGGCCGACCAGCGGACCGGCACCGGCGATGGCGGCGAAGTGGTGGCCGAACAGCACGTGTTTGTTGGTCGGGACATAGTCCAGGCCATCGTTGTTGAGCACCGCCGGGGTGGCCCGGGTCGGGTCGAGCTGCATCACCTTGTCGGCGATGAACAGGCTGTAGAAGCGGTAGGCGATCAGATAGATCGACACTGCGGCGACGACGATCCACAACGCATTGATGTGTTCGCCACGGCGCAATGCAACCACGCCCAGACAGAACGCGCCGAGCAGCGCGAGCGCCGCCCAGCCGAGCTTGGAAAAACCTTTCATGAGATTGCGTCTCCCTGGAGATCGTCGTAAGAGTCTGCCCTGGCACCGGCGGGGTCAATGCAAAGGCGGCCGCTTGCCGCTAGTACTTTGGTCGTAGGTCGCAACGTGGACCACGTAACGGCACGGCCATGCGGCCGGTCCAGCGTGCTGCCTGCACGGTGCGCGAACGCTATCGCTGGAACAATCGGTTGCGGCCGTGGCGGTTGGCCCCCGGGCCGTGTGCGCCCATCTTGTTGGCTGGAGACCTTCTTGCTGGAGTTCAGATGAGCAGCCCAACCCCCGTGCGCGTGGAGCGCACCATCCGTGGCATGGCCACCTCCGACGGTGCCGGCGTACGCCTGACCCGCGTGATCGGCGGCCCGTCGCTGCCCGACCTGGACCCGTTCCTGCTGCTGGATGAATTCGGCACCGACCGTGCCGAGGATTACCTCGCCGGTTTCCCCAGTCATCCGCACCGGGGCTTCGAGACGGTCACCTACATGCTCGACGGGCGCATGCGGCACAAGGACAACCACGGCAACGAAGGCCTGCTTACCCCGGGCAGCGTGCAGTGGATGACCGCCGGGCGTGGGCTGGTGCATTCGGAGATGCCCGAGCAGGAATCGGGGCAGATGCGCGGCTTCCAGCTCTGGGTGAACCTGCCTGCCCGCGACAAGATGACCGACCCGAAGTACCAGGAATTCGCGCCGGAGCGCATTCCGGTCGCCACGCCTGCCGACGGCGTGCAGGTGAAAGTGATCGCCGGCCAGGTCGGTGACGTGGCCGGGCCGATCGTGCAGCCGGCGACCGATCCGGTCTACCTGGACATCACCCTGGCCGCAGACGCGCGCTGGGAGTACACCCTGCCCGAAGGGCACAACGCGTTTGCCTACGTCTTCGAAGGCGGGTTGTCGGTAGGGCAGGGCGAGGATGCGCGCCCCATCGCGCGCCAGGAGCTGGCGGTGCTGGGCGGTGGCGAGCTGCTGCAACTGCAGGCCGGCGCCGAGGGTACGCGGTTGATTCTGGTGGCCGGGCGCCCGCTGCGCGAACCGGTGATGCGCCACGGTCCGTTCGTGATGAACACCCGGCAGGAACTGATGCAGGCCTTCGTCGATTTCCAGGAAGGCCGCTTCTGAGGCCAGCGTCACGGGGTAGAGCCGAGCCATGCTCGGCTGCTTTCCGTTCCGATGCCGCCATCGCGGGCAGGAGCAGGGCAGGATGACACCCCGCGCCGGGCACGCCCCGGCGCGCCCGGTGAAGCTGAGGCCGCGGGTGAAGTGCGGGGATGGCGGCATCATCCCCATCCTCCTCAGCGACCTGCGGCAACCGCGGTCGGATTCAGATTCATCCCCTGGGTCAGCGTCTGCAGCGACCCCAGCTCCTGCGCGTCGCCGGCATACAGCGCGATCTGCGCATAGCGGTTCTTGTCGAACTTCACCACGGTGATGCGGCGGTTCTCGTAGCCCGGCGGCTGCTGGCCGCCCAGGTCAGGCTGGTACCAGTACAGCGATTCGCCAGCGAACAGGCCCTTTTCCTGGCGCAGCGGGCGGCTCAGCGGCAGCTCCGGGTTGCGCGCGCTGAGGATCAGGCTGAGCACTTCGCGGCCGTCACCGGTGCTGGCCTTGCACAGCAGCAGATCGGCCTGCGCCTGCTGCTGCCATTGCAGGCCGCTGCTGGCAGGAAGGGACGGACATTCGGTCGGCGACTGGGCCGACGCGGCCGCAGCGGACAACGACAGGCTCAGGCACAGGGCAGCGCGCAGGATGTTCATTGGTTCCCCCAAGGTCGGAATGGCCGCGCGTTGGCCTGGCAGGACGTTCCGGTGGCCGCAGACAACCCTGGCCGACGTTGCGCATTTCCCCATGCGCGTCCCGGAAGCGCCCATCGCCAAGTGACGGCGTGGTGATCTCGACCTTAACGGAATGTGACTTGATCTACAAATAACTGTTTCAGGTGATCCGGACTGAGCCGGGATCCGCATTGGCAGACCCCGGCCGTTGCCCTTCATCGCGGTTCTGCACCGATCCATTTATAGGCGATGCCACCGATCAGCCCCCCCAGCAGCGGGGCCAACCAGAACAGCCACAGCTGGCCGAGCGCGCCACTGCCTGCAAACACCGCCACGGCCGTGGAGCGTGCCGGATTCACCGAGGTGTTGGTCACCGGGATGCTGATCAGGTGAATCAGGGTCAGGGCCAGGCCGATCGCGATCGGGGCGAAGCCAGCCGGCGCACGACCGTGGGTGGCGCCCATGATGACCACCAGGAAGAACGCGGTGAGCACCACTTCGCACAGGAACGCGGCGGCGATGCTGTAGCCACCGGGCGACAGCGCGCCATAGCCGTTGATGGCGAACGCTCCGGCCTGGCTGCCATCAATGGCGAAGCCGGGCGCGCCGGAGGCGATCTGCAGCAGGATGAAGCCGGCCAACAGGCCGCCCAGCACCTGGGCCACGATGTAGGGCAGCAGGTCGCGGCCGGGGAAGCGGCCGCCGGCCCAGAGACCGACGCTGACCGCAGGATTGAAGTGCGCGCCGGACACGTGGCCGAACGCGTAGGCACCGGTGAGGACGGTCAGGCCGAAGGCCAGGGCGACACCGAGAAAGCCGATGCCCAGTGGATTGCCATCACCGCCGAACGTGGCCGCCAGCACGGCGCTGCCGCAGCCGCCCAACACCAACCAGAACGTGCCGAGGAACTCCGCGGCCAGACGTTTGCCCATGCTCATGGATCGTTCTCCACCAGACGCCCGAGGCGGGCAGGCAGACCGTAGCTGAATCGCGGTTCATCAGAGTGAACGTGGCGTCAAGGTGCCGACGAACGGTGGGCGGTCAATACGCCGGCAGCGGGATGAATTCCTTGTCATCGCCGGGAATGCTGCCGAACCGGCCGGCCTCCCAGTCGTGCTTGGCCTGCTCGATGCGTTCCTGCGAGCTGGAGACGAAATTCCACCACAGGTGACGGGGGGCATCGAGCGGTTCGCCGCCCATCAGCATCGCCTTGACCGGCGTCTTGGCGCGCAGCCGGCCGCGCGCGTTATGTTCGGGAATGATCAGGTGCTGGGCAGGCACGTCCACGCCGTCCAGCTGCGCCTCGCCTTCGAGGATGTAGAGCGAGCGTTCCACATGCCCGGTATCCAGGTCGATTTCCGCACCCGGGTCCAGGTCGATGGCCACGTTGAGGGTGTCGGCGAAGACCTTCACCGGGGATTCTTCGCCATAGGCGCGGCCGGCGATGATGCGCAGCCAGGCGCCGTCACGGCGCTGCTGGGGCAGGGTGGCGGCGGCGTGGTGGTAGAAGGCCGGTTCGGTTTCTTCGGCGCTTTTGGGCAGGGCCAGCCAGGTCTGCATACCGTGGATGGGGTGATCGTGCTCGCGTTCCGGCGGCGGGGTGCGTTCGGAATGCGCGATGCCGCGGCCGGCGGTCATCCAGTTGACGTCGCCGGGGCGGATGACCTGGTCCGAGCCGAGGGTGTCGCGATGGCCGATCGCGCCGGACCAGAGGAAGGTGACGGTGGCCAGACCGATGTGCGGGTGCGGGCGGACGTCGATGCCGGTACCGGGCCCGAGGATGGCCGGGCCCATCTGGTCGACGAACACGAACGGGCCGACGCTTCGCGCCTGCAGGGTCGGCACGGCGCGGCGCACCTGCAGGCCGCCGATGTCGTGGACGCGGGGGGCGATGATGGTGGTCATGCGGGCTTTCTCGCTGGCGTGGGCAGGGGTGCAGGATGGCATGCAGGGGATCCCGCCGCATGCCCCAAACGGGTAACAGGGTGTTGCGCTGAGCGCCCCAAAAAAGCAGGGTTCTTCTGCCTTCCGCGTGGCAGGCAGAAGCGTGCTTTGACGCTTTCCAGGCGCGGTGGTCGGTGGATCGGTCGCTGGGCTCCATGCCCTTTCCGGCGACGCCCCCGGCGCCGGCCTGCGGCCGCCGCCTCCTCCTCTATTTCGCCTCCAAGGGCATGGGCACCCAGCGCCCGACCCACCGACCAAGGCMAGAAAASCCTSGCTTCCCSCTGCGTACCGCAAGCCSAGCCCCGTCGCGGYCGGTAGGCCCCTGGGCAAAATAAAGGAGGAGGCCGCCCTGCGGCCGGGGGACATTTGCACCAGGGGCCTACCGRCCGCGACGGGGCCCACACGCTCGCGACAGACCCGAGCGAAGACGCCACCAGACTCCCACTACGCCTGGAACAACCGACAACGCGCACATCGCCGTGCCGTCTCAATGGCGGTTGGAACAAGACGCCCCCGCCAGTGGGAGAAGAACCAAAAACAACGCCACCTTTCGGTGGCGTCGTCATTGCATCGTTGTCGGCAGGAAACTCAGATCACCGGCTCACGCAACACGGCATCGTCCCAGCCCGGGCGCGGGGCGAAGCGATCGCCGTGGCGCTGCTGCAGCACCTTCAAACGTTCCACCAGCGCATCGGCGCCGGTGGCGCGGATGTACTGGATCGGACCGCCGCGGAACGGCGCGAAACCGGTGCCGAAGATCACGCCGGCATCGAGTAGGTCGGCGTCGGCGACGACGCCGTCGTGCAGGCAGGCCACCGCTTCGTTGAGCAGCGGCAGGATCAGGCGGTCTTCGAGGTCGGCCGGGGCCTCGTAGTTGGACGGCACGTCGGTTTTCTGCGCGCGGCCGTTCTCCCATTTGTAGATGCCCTGGCCATCCTTCTTGCCGCGCTTGCCCTGCTCGACGGTCTGCAATGCGGCCGGAATCTGCAGGCCCAGGAACGGCGCAAGTTCCTTGCCCACGCCGGCAGCGACGTCCAGGCCGACGGTGTCGAGCAGTTCGATCGGGCCCATCGGCATGCCGAACTTCACCGCGGCCTTGTCGATGACGGGACCGGGAATGCCCTCGGCGTACGCGGTGGCCGCCTCCAGCATGTACGGGAACAGCACGCGGTTGACCAGGAAGCCCGGGGTGCCGGCCACCGGCACCGGGAACTTGCCCAGCGCCTTGCAGAACGCGGCCAGGCGACGTTCGGTGTCCGGCGCCATGCCGTCGTGATGGATGATTTCCACCAGCGGCATCTGCGCGACCGGGTTGAAGTAGTGCAAGCCGGCGAACTGCGCCGGGCGCTCGATGTGGTCGCGCAGTTCGAGCAACGGGATCGAGGAGGTGTTGGTGGTCAGCAACGCATCGGCCTTCATCTTCGGCTCCAGCGTCTGGTACAGCGACCGCTTGGCCTGCGGGTCTTCGATGATGGCCTCGATCACCAGGTCGGCCAGCGCGACACCCTCACCGGCGAGGTCGGCCTTGAGGCGGGCGGCCACGGCCGGACGCTTGCTGTCGTCCTTCACTTTCTTGGCGAACAGCGCCTGCGCGCGTTCCATCGCCGGATCGATGAAGCGCTGCTCGCGATCCTGCAGGGTCACGTTGAAGCCCTTGAAGGCCGACCACGCAGCGATGTCGCCGCCCATCACGCCGGCGCCGACCACGTGCACGTGGCTGATGCCGTGGTCCTTGCCACCCAGTGCCTTGAGGCGCTCGGTGAGGAAGAAGATGCGGATCAGGTTGCGTGCGGTCGGCGTGCTGGCCAGCTTCACCACCGCGCGACGTTCGGCGTCCAGGCGGGTCTGGATCGGGCTGCCACCGGTGCGTGCCCAGGTGTTGATCAACGCATACGGGGCCGGGTAATGCTCCTTGCGCGCCTTGCGGGCGACCTGCTTGGCCATCTGCGGGGCCAATAGCTTCCGCGCCAGCCAGGTGTTGGTCGCCCACGCGGTGGCGCGCTGCTTGAACGGGCGGGTGGTACCGGTCAGCGCGAGTGCAACCGCCGTATCCAGCAGTACCGCCGGGGCGACGACCTTGTCGACCAGGCCGATGCCGCGCGCGGCCGACGCCGAGAGGGTGCGGCCGGTCAGCATCATGTCCATTGCCGCCGGTGCGCCCACCAGTTGTGGCAGGCGCGAGCTGCCACCCCAACCGGGGAAGATGCCCAGCTGCGTCTCCGGCAGACCGATGCGGGTGGAAGCGTCATTGGAGGCCACGCGGTAACGGCAGGCCAGTGCCAGCTCGGTGCCGCCGCCCAGGCAATGGCCGTGGATCGCCGCGACGGTCGGGCAGGGCAGTTCGGCCAGCTTCTGGTAGGTGCTCTGGCCGCGGCGGATGGCGTCATTGACGGTGCCGCGGCGGTCGAATTCCTGGAACTCCTTCAGGTCGGCACCGGCGATGAACCCGGCCGGTTTGATCGACTGGAGGACCACCGCCTTGGGCGGGTCCATCGCGATGCGTTCGATCAGGTCGCCCAGTTCCAGCAACACGTCCTGGGACATCGCGTTGACGCTGCTGTCCTGGCGGTCGAGGCTGAGCACCACGACACCATCATCACGGATCTGCGGGTGCCAATGTGAGAAGCGAAGCCCATCGAAGCCTGAAAGCATGGGGACGTTCCATCCGGTTGTGTATGGAGAAGGGGGCTATGATCCAGAGGTTGTTTCCTCCCCGTCAAATCCCTATAGCTGGGGGGAAGGGAAGGCCCGGATCATTGCCGTGAACGGGAACCTTAACGGAACGGTGGTTAAAAGCTGGTGCGGCGTCGTGTGATCGGTCGCTGAACTTTTCCCGGGATTGGCAGTCTCAGTGCTCGACGTTGGTCGGGCTGACAGGAGTGCGGCCCCTCATGGCCGAGGTTGAAACACCACAGGAGCTGGACCTGGAACTGGTCCGGCGCGTGCAGCGCGGCGAGAGTGCGGCCTTTGATGTCCTGGTGCGCAAGTACCAGCATCGGATCATTGCACTGATCGGGCGCTACATCGCCGACTGGAGTGAATGTCAGGACGTCGCCCAGGACACGTTCGTCCGCGCGTATCGCGCGATCGGCAGTTTCCGTGGCGACGCCCAGTTCTATACCTGGTTGCATCGGATCGCCGTGAACACTGCCAAAAACCACCTTGCTGCCCACAACCGCCGCCCGCCCACCGATGACATCGACATCGGCGATGCCGAACAGTTCGACAGCGGTACCCGGCTGCGCGACACCGACACGCCCGAGCGCGAATTGATGCGCCAGGAACTGGAGCAGACGGTGATGAAGGCGGTCTCGGCGCTGCCGGAGGAACTGCGATCGGCCATCACCCTGCGCGAGGTGGACGGGCTGAGTTACGAAGACATCGCGCAGAAGATGGGGTGCCCGATCGGCACTGTGCGTTCGCGGATCTTCCGCGCCCGCGAGGCGATCGACACTGAACTTCGGCCACTGCTGGATGTCGGCAGTGCCACCCGCGAGAAGAGCCGCGTATGAGCCACCACATGAACAACCCTGGATCCACCGGCGCTGCGCCGGACAAACTCGATGCCCACAATCGCCAGCAGCTGTCGGCGTTGATCGACGGTGCGCTGTCGGCCGACGAAGCGCGGTTCATGCTGCGCCGGCTCGAGCACGACGACGCCCTGGCCGGCTGCCACGAGCGGTGGCAGTTGCTGGGCGACGTGCTCCGCGGCCAGGCCTGCGCACCGGCACCGCTGGACTTCGCCGAGCGCGTGCGTGGCGCGGTTGCCGCTGAACCCGCGCCGCTTGCGCCCGCGGCCACCGAGCGTACCGGTGAATCCCGCAGTGGCTGGCGCCGCTGGGGCGGTGGCGCGGCGCTGGCCGCCTCGGTGGCGGCCGTGGCGATGTTCATGACCCGCGAACAGCTGCCCAGCGAGGCCCCGCCGCTGGATGCCCCGACCACCACCATCATCGCCAGCCAGGCCGAGCTGCCGACGGCCCCGGCTACCCCGGCAGCACCGGTGGAGGCCGCCGTTGCGATGGCCGCGGCCCCGGCCGCTGCGGTCGMCGCCGCCAGCCGCCGCCAGGACGTGGCGTCGGTACGCCGCGCCAGCGCCACCCGCACCCAGCAGGTCGCACGC
>NZ_JBFULC010000040.1:0-38513 GCF_056400525.1 Stenotrophomonas sp. P5_A9 | reverse complement strand
ATGCCAGGGGGCTTCGTGTTGCCGGCCAACGGCCGGCACTACCCGATCACCACTTGTACGTGATCCGCCCGTACACGTATGCACCATTGAACCCATACGGCGAGTAGTTGCTGTACGGCAGCATGCCCCACGTGGAGTTCTGCAGATCCACGGTGCGGTCGGGGTACTCGTCCAGCAGGTTGTCCGCGCCCAGGGTGAGTGCCCAGTTCTCGCTCGGCTTGTAGCTGACCGACGCATCCAGCACCCACGAGGCGTCGTACGTCTGGTCACGCAGCGCGGTGGCCGAGTTGCGCACGGTGAAGCTGCCGTAACGGGTGGCCGCCAGGTTCAAGTCCCAGTGGTCGCTGCGCCAGGTGCCGCTGAGGATGGTCTTGTCGCGCGGGTAGCTGTCTTCGATGCGACCGATCTCGTCGCGGCCGATCAGCGACTGGGTGATGCCCAGCGTGCCGAACACCGGCGGAGAGGCGATGAACTTCTTCACCTCGGTCTCGTTGTAGCTGTAGGCGGCGGTCAGTTCCAGCGTGCTGGCGCTGAAGGGGATGCTGTAGCTGGATACCGCGTCCACGCCACGGGTGCGGGTATCCACGCCGTTGGTGAAGTAGGAGAACGCGGTAACGCCCGGCAGCCCCAGTCCGCTCAGCAGCGAGTTGGCCGCCGCGTTGGTGGTGATGTTGGTGGACAGCACGATGCGGTCATCGATATCGATCTGGTACGCATCCACCGTCAGGTACAGGCGCTCGACCGGCTGCAGCACCAGGCCCACGCTGTAGGAGGTGGAGCTTTCAGCCTTCAGCGGGCTGGCACCCAGCGCCTGTGCGGCCAGGCTGGTGGTGGGGAAGGTGCCGCGTTCGACGAAGGTACCGTTGACGATCGTGCTGGTCACCGCCTGGTAGCTCTGCTGGGCCAGCGACGGCGCACGGAAGCCGGAAGAGGCGGTGGCGCGCAGGGCGACCTTGTCGGTGAACGCATAGCGCGCCGAGAGCTTCCCGGAGAACTTGTCGCCGAAGTCCGAATAGTCTTCGTAGCGGCCGGTCACGCCGGCGGAGAACTTGTCGGTGAGGTCCGCTTCCAGCCCGCCGTACACCGCGTAGTTGTGGCGGTCGTTGTCCACCGCGTTGACCGGGGTGAACCCACCGAAACCCTGCGCGCCGCTGCCGAAGTACGCATTGGCTTCGCCCGCGGACTGCTCCCAGTTCTCGCGGCGGTACTCACCGCCGAAGGACAGCGTCACCGGGTAGGCCAGGCCCCAGTCCAGCGACTTGGTCAGGTCGGCGTTGAAGATATCCTGGGTGTACTTGAGCGCACCGTCGTAGAACGAGCGCGGGCTGGTCAGGCCGAGGCTGTAGTTGATGCTGTTGCGGGTGTGGAAGTCGATCGTGTTCTCGCCGTGGTTGGCGCTCACATCCCAGGTCCAGCCGTTGTCGGTGTCGCCCTTGACCCCGGCCACCAGCGAGCGGTCCTTGGAGTACTGGTTGATCTGCGGCACGAAGCCGTCCGGGTAGGTCTGCGCCAGCAATGCGCCCTGGCCGCTGTTGGTGCGCGAGCGGTAGAACGCGAACGAGGTGATGTCGCGGTTGCTGGCCATCGCCGTTGCGTAGGCCGACACATGGTCGGTGAACTGGAAGCTGGCGTTGACCGAGGCGGCGGTGGCATCCACCTGCGGATCGCCGACCACAAAGGTGGTCTGGCCGATGTTGGGGAAATTGCCGGTATTGGGCGTGGTGCCCAGGTACGGGCCGGCGCGATTGCTTTCATCCTGCTGCAGGATCTGCCCGGCCACGTGCACGCTGCCGCGGCCGTCGGCGAAGCCGATCCCGGCATCGCCGGAGATCTGGTACTTGTTGCCGTCGCCGGCCGAGTACTGTCCCGCATCCACGGCCAGGCTGCCGCCGGAGGACGCGCCCTTGAGCACGATGTTGACCACGCCGGCGATGGCGTCCGAGCCGTACTGCGCCGAGGCGCCGTCGCGCAGTACTTCCACGCGTTCGATGGCCGCGATCGGGATCGCGTTGATGTCCACCGCCGACGAGCCGCGGCCGATGCTGCCGTTGACGTTGATCTGCGCCGAGGTATGCCGGCGCTTGCCGTTGACCAGCACCAGCACCTGGTCCGGCGACAGCCCGCGCAGCTGCGCCGGACGGATGCCGCTGGTGCCGTCGGTCAGCGCCGGGCGCGGGAAGTTCAGCGAGGGCAGGGCGCGCGCCAGCGCGGTGGCCAGCTCGGTGGTGCCGGTGGACTGCAGCGCTTCGGGGGTGATGATGTCGATCGGGGACTGCGACTCGGCCACGGTGCGGTCGGCGACCCGGGTGCCGGTGACGATGATGGTGTCCAGCGTATTGGCAGCGGTGCGCGCCGGGGCATCCTGGGCGCTGGCGGCAATGCTGGAGGCACCGAGCACGACAGCTACGGCGGCGGCGAGCGTACTGGTCTTGCGGTTCATCAGGGTGGGGCTCCGGTAGGAATGGCGCGGCACCGGAACGACAACTCGACGGCGTGAAGCAGGTCGGCGAAGGCGGGGTGTTGCGGTGCGCAATAAATCAATTAACGGGATATTCATCGCTTGTCAAATATCCGCAATCTTCACAAAAAACGTTGCAGTAGCAACCATTTACGTGAATCGGGACGCTCGACATCAGGGTCCCGGGGAAGCGCAGGCGGGGTCGTGGGAGAGAGGAACGCGACCCGCCGCGCATCCCGGGGCGCGTCAAGTATTCGTTAACGTTAGAATTACGTCGCAGGAAAGGTGCTCACCAGCACATTCCATTCCGTTATATGGACCCCCAAGATGATTTCCCTTCGTAACTTCGCCTTGCGCCGTGGCGAGCGGCTGCTGTTGTCCAACGTCGACCTGACCCTGCACGCGGGGTACCGCGTCGGCGTGGTCGGCCGCAACGGTGCCGGCAAGTCCAGCCTGTTTGCTGCCGTGAAGGGCGAGCTGGAGGCGGACAAGGGCGATGTCGACCTGCCCGGCAAGGTCCGCATCGCCAGCGTGGCCCAGGAGACCCCGTCGCTGCCCGACCCGGCGCTGCAGTTCGTGCTCGAAGGCGACACCGAGGTGGCTGCGGTCATGCGCGAGGAAGCCGCCGCGGCCGCACGCGAAGACTGGGAAGCGGTGGCTACCGCGCACCAGAAGATGGCCGAGATCGGCGCCTATGACGCCGAAGCCCGCGCCGGCAAGCTGCTGCACGGCCTGGGCTTCCCGGCCGAGACCCACTCGCGGGCGGTCTCCTCGTTCTCCGGTGGCTGGCGCGTGCGCCTGAACCTGGCCCGCGCGCTGATGATGCCCAGCGACCTGCTGCTGCTCGATGAGCCGACCAACCATCTGGATCTGGATGCGGTGTTCTGGCTGGAACAGTGGCTGCTCAAGTACCCCGGCACCCTGCTGCTGATCTCCCATGACCGCGAGTTCCTGGACAACGTGGCCACCCACACGCTGCACCTGCATGGGGGCGGTGCCAAGCTGTACCCGGGCGGTTACACCGATTTCGAGCGCCAGCGCGCTGAACAGCTGCGCCAGCAGCAGATCGCGCACGACAAGGAACAGGCCGAGCGCGCCCACCTGCAGAGCTTCATCGACCGCTTCAAGGCGCAGGCCAGCAAGGCCGCGCAGGCGCAGAGCCGCATGAAGCGCCTGGCCAAGCTGGCCGGCACCGAGGCGGTACGCGCCGAGCGCGAGTTCCGCATCGAGTTCTCGCCGCCGGCCAAGCTGCCGTTCTCGCTGATCCGCCTCAACCACGTCGAGGCCGGTTACGGCGCCGATTCGGTGATCCTGCACAACGTGGGCTTCGGCCTGGAAGCCGGCCAGCGCATCGGCCTGCTGGGCCCGAACGGCGCGGGTAAAACGACCTTGGTGAAGACCCTGGTGGGTGAACTGGCGCCGCTCAGTGGCGAGCGCGCCGCGCACCCGGACCTGCGCATCGGCTACTTCGCCCAGCACACGGTGGAGTCGCTGCACGAAGGGCAGTCGCCGATGGAGCACTTCCGCGACCTGGACCGGGATGCGCCGAACCAGGTCTTCCGCGATTTCCTCGGCAAGTGGAATTTCGCTGGTGACCGTGCGTTCGAACCGGTGGATGGTTTCTCCGGTGGCGAGCGCGCGCGCCTGGCGCTGTCGCTGATCGCCTACCAGCAGCCCAACGTGCTGCTGCTCGACGAACCGACCAACCACCTTGACCTGGAAATGCGTGAAGCCCTGGCCGAAGCCCTGGCCGACTTCGAAGGGGCGATCGTGATGGTCTCCCATGACCGCCATCTGATCGGGCTGGTCTGCGATACCTTCTGGCGCGTGGCCGATGGCGTGGTCGAGCCGTTCGATGGCGACCTGGATGCATATGCGGCGTGGCTGCGTTCGCGTCCGGCCGCGCAGGGTACCAAGCAGAAGATGGCCGCCGCCGCACCGGAGCCGGTGGCCCCGACCCCGCCGCTGCCGCCGAAGAAGCCGGTCAATCCGCATAAGTTGGCGGCCGCCGAAGCGAAGGTCAGCGAGCTGGAAGGCGTGCTGGCCGAGCTGGATCGCCAGCTGGCCGACCCAGGCAACTACGCCGATGCCACCCGCATGGCCGTGCTCGGCCGTGACCGCGAGGCCACTGCCACGCTGCTCAGCAAGGCCGAGCAGACCTGGATGGAGCTGCTGGAAGGGTAAGCCCGTTCAATGGCGCGGCGCGGTGGGTTATCCGCGCTTGCGTCAGGCAAGCCACGCATGGCGTGGCTCCACCGGTGGGGCACGCATTGCATCACCCCCGGTGCGTGCGATGTTGCAACCCTGACGGTAGAGCCGGGCCATGCCCGGCTGCTGTCGGCTCAGCGCGCAGGGTCCTGCATTTCCAGCCATTCCCGGAAACGCCGCGCCGCCTCGCTCTCGGCGCGCGAGCGCAATCGCGTCAACCAGTACCGCCCCAGGTCCAGGGTCTGCGCGAACGGTTGGACCAGCCGTCCCTGCGCCAGGTCCTGCTCGAACATCTTCAACGGCAACAGCGCCACGCCGGCACCGGAGGCTGCGGCACGGGCCAGGGTCAGTGACGAGTCGAACACCGGTCCGCGCGCTTCCAGCTCCGACGCGCCTGCCGCCTGCAGCCAGCGCGGCCATTCGTCGCTGCGATACGAGCGCAACATCGCCACATTGGCCAGGTCGCGCGGCTGCCGCAGCATCCGTGCCAACGCCGGCGCGCACAGCGGGGCGAACGGCGCCTCCAGCACCGCATCGCTGACCTGTCCCTGCCAGTCGCCATCGCCGAAGCGGATCGCCAGGTCCAGGCCTTCGCCGGCCAGGTCGATGCGGTTGTTGTGGGTCTGCACGCGCAGCTCGATATCCGGATGCAGCGCGTTGAAGTCCGCCAGCCGGGGTAGCAGCCAGCCGGTGGCAAAGGTGCCGACCACGCCCACGCTCAGTACCTGGCGGAAATGCCCGCCGACGAAGCGGTCCAGACTGACGGCGATACGGTCGAAGGCCTCGTTGAGCACCGGATACAGGCGCGCGCCTTCGTCGGTCAGCGCCACGCCACGCGGCAACCGGTTGAACAGCGACACCCCCAGCCGTTCCTCCAGCGCGCGGATCTGATGGCTCAGCGCCGCCTGGCTGACGCACAACTCCAGCGCGGCGCGGGTGAAGTTCTGGTGGCGGGCGGCGGCCTCGAAGGCGCGCAGCGCGTTGAGCGGCAACTGGGGGCGGATCATCCGTCGAGCCGTGAGCAGGGGTGATGCATCATGGCATCTGCAGACACCCGCTGTGCCCGTGATGGCGGAAATGACCTTGATTGCGGACCCCTTCGCCAGGTGCGCCCGGCCAAGCCATTAGTTTGAATCATGTGTCTCACTGGAAATGATCGCTGTTCACCCGTGCCAGCGCTGGCAATACTCCCTCCTCCAACAAGGAGAACCTGCATGCTTGCTCGACGACAGTTCCTGCAATGGACCGGGGCCGCCGCCGCCTCGGCGCTGGCCGCCACCGCGCTGGCGAAGATGCCGCCGTCGGCATCGGCCGCAGCGCCGATCGCCGCCGCCGGGGACTTTGCGGCATTGGAAGCGGCCAGCGGCGGTCGGCTCGGGGTGACCGTGCTGGATACCGCTACCGGGCAGCGCATCGGCCACCGCCAGGATGAGCGCTTCCCGATGTGCAGCACCTTCAAGTTCGTGTTGTGTGCGGCCGTCCTGCGCCAGGTCGATGCCGGGCGGCTCACCCTGGATCAGCGCGTGCCGGTGCGCCAGCAGGACATGCTCTCGCATGCGCCGGTCACCACGCGCCACGTCGGCAAGGACCTCAGCGTGCGCGACCTGTGTCGGGCGACGATGATCACCAGCGACAACCCGGCGGCCAACCTGCTGCTGGGCGCGGTCGGCGGACCCTCCGCCGTCACCCGTTTCCTGCGCGACAACGGCGATGCGGTGACCCGCAACGATCGCCTGGAGCCGGACATGAACCGCTTCGCGCCGGGCGATCCGCGCGATACCACCAGCCCGGCCGCGATGGCCGCCAGCCTGCAGCGCTTCGTGCTGGGCACGGTGCTGCAACCGGCGTCACGCCAGCAGCTGGCCGACTGGCTGATCGACAACGAAACCGGCGATGCACGCCTGCGTGCAGGTCTGTCCAAGGCGTGGCGGGTGGGCGACAAGACCGGCAGCAATGGCGAAGACACCACCAACGACATCGCGATCCTGTGGCCGATGGCCGGCGGCGCCCCGTGGGTGCTGACCAGCTACCTGCAGGGCGCGACCGTGGACGACGCCGGCCGCAATGACGTACTGCGCCAGGTCGCGGTAATCGCCGAGCAACGCATGCGCGCCGGGTGAATCCAGCGGAGGGCAGAGCAGCCGCCCCCCCGTAGTGCCGGCCGCTGGCCGGCGCCTCATGAATCCCGGGACATCCCCGGAGCCGGCCGTTGGCCGGCCCCGCCGCCGCAGCGTTACGTGTCGGGGTGGCTGTCGCGCACCGCCGCCAGGAAATCCCGGCCCCAGCGGTCCACGTCGTAGTACTCCACGCTGCCGAACAACTGGCGCATGCGTCCGGTCGCCTCATCCTCGGGCATCGACAAGGCCTGCAGCAGCCCGGCGGTGAGGTCGGCCGGATCATGCGGGTTGGTCAGCACCGCGCCCTTCAGCTCGGCCGCGGCCCCGGCAAACTCGCTGAGCACCAGCACGCCGCTGCTGCCCTCGATACCGTGCGTGGCGACGAACTCCTTGGCCACCAGGTTCAAGCCATCGCGCAGTGGGGTGATCCACATCACCTGCGCGGCGGCGTAATGCGCCACCACCTCCTCGAACGGCAACGCCTGTGCAAAGAAGCGCACCGGCGTCCAGTCCAGCCGCGAGAAGCGGCCGTTGATACGTCCCACCGCCTGCTCGATCTGGTTCTGCAGGGTGCGGTAGACGGTCATCTCGCTTGCCGCCGGCACGCACACCATCAGCAGGGTGACCTTGCCCTGGCGCTCGGGATGCTGCTCCAGCAGCCGCTCGAACGCCTCCAGCTTGGCCAGCGTGCCCTTGGTGTAGTCCAGTCGCTCCACCGACAGCACCAGCTTGCGCGCACCGATCTCCCGGCGCAGTTTGAAGATGTCGTTGCGTACGTCGCTGCGCGCCAGCACGCTGTGGATGCGGCGCAGGTCGGTACCGACCGGGTGCGCGCCCAGCGCCACCTCGCGGTCGCCCACGCGCAGGCGCGTGGTCATGGTGTCCAGCCCCACCGCGCAGCCGTAGGTGAGGAAGCGCGGCGCGCAGCTTTCCCAGGCCAGGCGCTCGGCGGGCATCGCCCCGCGCACGACATCCACGAAGTTCTCCACCTGGCGCGGAATGTGGAAGCCGATGTAATCGCACGACAGCAGGCTGCCGATGATCTCGCGGCGCCACGGCACCACGTTGAACACGTCGGCGGACGGGAAATAGGTGTGGTGGAAGAAGGCGATCTTCAGGTCCGGGCGCAGTTCGCGCAGCGTGGCCGGCACCATCCACAGGTTGTAATCGTGGATCCACACCGTAGCGCCATGCGCGGCTTCGGCGGCGGTGGCGTGCGCGAATTTACGGTTGACCTTCAGGAACACCTGCCAGTCGTCCTCGCGGAACTTCGCACGTTCCCAGAACACGTGCAGCATCGGCCAGAACGCTTCCTTGGAGAAGCGCTTGTAGAAGATGTCCACTTCCTGCCGGCTCAACGGCACGCGCGCGGCGGTGAGGGTGGGGTAGCGTCCGGCATCGACGGCCAGGTGGGTCTGGAACGGACCACGCTTGGGGTCATCGATGCCCCAGGCTACCCACGAGCCTTTCTGGCCGCCCTCGAAGAAACTCAGCAACGAGGGAATGATGCCGTTGGGCGAACGCGGGGGACGCTGCACCAGCACGCCGTCTTCCATGACCTCATCGAAGGGCAGCCGGTGGTAGACCATCACCAGGTCGGCGCCGTCGGCACGCGCCTGCTTGGGGGCGTGCAGGAAAGGATCGTCGGTGGCGAGCAGGCCGAAGTGCTCGATCGCCTCGAGGATGCCACCGCAGCCGGGTGCCTGCGCGTGGAAGGTATGCGTCAGCGTGGCGGTCGCCGTGGTCAGCGCCGGCTCCGAATCGCCCACGCACACTCCGCGGAAGCCGGCGGTGTACATCGACAGGTCATTGAGGGTGTCGCCGGCCACCAGGATGCGATCGCGCGGCAGGTCCAGCAGGCGCGCCAGCGCGGCCAGGGTCCGGCCCTTGTCGGTGTCCGGCGGCAGGATGTCCAGGTAGCGGTCGGCCGAATACAGCACATCGCAGCCCAGCGCCTGCGCGGCGGCCTGGATCTGCGCGCGCAGCGGCGCCAGCGTCTGCGGATCGCAGAAGTAGGAGCAGCGCCGTTCCTGCGGCACGTCCTGGCGCTGCAGGGCGGCGAACGGGCGCATCGCCTCGGCCACCACGTGCTCACCGGGCCAGTGCGCGTCGATCATCGATTGCAGGGGTTGCAGCGGCTGCAGGGTGTGGCCATCGACGACGGTCGCGCCAACATCGCAGACCACGTAGTCCGGACGCGGGATGGCCGGGTCGGAGAGCAGCGGCATCACCGCTTCGAGGCCGCGGCCGGTGATGAAGATCAGCGCGATGCCGGGGTGCTGGTCCACCAGCCGGTACAGGCGGTGGCGCGCGGCGGCGTCGCCGGCGAGGAAGGTGCCATCCAGATCGGTGGCCAGGATCAGCTGCGGTGCCGGCGGGGCCAGCGGTGTACGGGTTGAGGTGGGCGTGGCGGGTGTCGATACAGTCAATGCACTTCCTTATCGGAGGAGAGGGGAGAGGGGGTGTCGGGCGGGATCTCGGCGTCGGTCTCGGGCATCATTTCCAGCGCCGACGGCGTGGTGCGCAGCATCAGCCGGAACCCGACCGGATGCGTGCGCAGGCGCTGGAAGCGCAGCAGCCGCGCAGTGGTGAACACCGCCAGCAGCATCAGCACCACGGCGAAATACAGCGGCAGCGCCGCCGGACCAAAGCGCTGCATCGCCGCGCCCGCCAGCGCCGGGCCGATGGCGGCACCCACGCCATGCACCAGCAACAGGCTGGAACAGCCGGACAACAGATGCGCACGTGGCAGGTAATCGAGCATGTGCGCTACCGCGAACGGATACAGCGAGAACGCCAGCCCGCCGTAGACGAAGAACAGCCCAAACAGCAGGTGGGTCTGCAGCTGGATCATCGGCAGGGAGGCGACCACCGCGATGCCGGCGGCGGCCAGGCTGAGCGCCACCAGACCACTGCGCCGATCGTGCCCATCGCTGATGTGGCCCAGGGGCCACTGCAGCAGCGCGCCGCCAAGAATCGCAGTAAGCATGAACAGCGCAACGCCGTTGCCATCCAGGCCCACGTCGCCCGCATATACCGGTAGCAGGCCCCAGAAGCCGCCCATCGCCAGCCCGGACAAGCCGGCGGCAACGGTGGCCACCGGCGCCATCGCATACAGGCGGGCCAGCTTGAGGCGCGTCACCACGGGCACGTCCGGCTGGCGCAGGCGCGTGGCGGTCACCGGCAGCACTGCCGCGCAGACCAGGATCGCGGTCAGCATGAACATTCCCACCGCGCTGGCATCGCCCAGCATCAGCAGCACCTGGCCCAGCGCCAGCGCCGACAGATTGACCACCATGTACAGCGAGAACGCGCGGCTGCGTCGGGCCGGATCGGGCTCGGCGTTGAGCCAGCTTTCGATCACCGTGTACAGGCCGACCAGCGCGATGCCGGTGGCGATGCGCAGCACGCCCCATCCGACCGGGTTGATCCACAGCGGATGCAGCAGCACCGCGATCGCGGCGAGTGCGGCGAAGAAGGCGAACGCGCGGATGTGCCCGATCCGGCCGATCAGCGACGGAGCGAAAAAGGTGCCGATGAAAAAGCCGGCGAAATACCCCGACATCACCAGCCCCAGCGTGCCGGCGCCGAAGCCGGCCTGGCCGCCACGCACTGCCAGCAGGGTGCCCAGCAACCCGCTGCCCGTCAGGAGCAGCGCTACACCGGTGAGCAGGGCAGTCAACCGCCACATGCGGGCGGTCTCGGTGGAAATGAAAAAGCGGACACCTGATCTACCCTAACACAGCCTTTTTGAAGGCCAGGTCGATAGCGCTGCCGTGCAGTGCCGTCATGCGCGGTGTCGCTTGCACTGCCGCAACGAACGCCTGAAACTCCGCGGGCCGCGCGCGCGGCGGGTCTGCGCATGCGGATTCCCCTTCATTCAAACCCCGTCGGCAGGCCGTGCAGCCTGGCGACCGGGTGTTCCAGCAGGAGTAGCAGGTGTGATCCAGGACGTCGATGTGAAACGCAGTCTTCTGCCGGGAAAGATCCTGCTGTACTTCTCCGCAGTGATGCTGCTGGCGCTGCTCTGCTACAGCTGGTCGATGCCGCCGGTGGATGCTTCCGGCTTCCGGCAGACCCAGACGGCGCTGTCGATCGTGTGGATTGCCCGTGGCTTCCCGGTGTTCAGTTACCTTACCCCGGTGCTCGGCGCGCCCTGGTCGATTCCGTTCGAGTTCCCGCTGTACCAGTGGCTGGCGGCGATGCTGGCCAATGCGACCGGGATGGGCATCGACAACAGTGCCCGGCTGGTATCGGCGCTGTTCCATGTCGGCTGCGTGTGGATGGTCTACCGCGTCGTGCTGGCCATCCGGCCCGATCGCGCGCTGGCACTGTGCATCGCCGGTGCCTTCGCGGTGTCGCCGTATGCGCTGTTCTGGGGGCGCTCGGTGATGATGGAATCCACCGCGGTGTTCTTCGGCCTGGTGTTCGTATGGGCGATGGCGCGGCTGCGCGGCCCGTCGGCCGGGCCGGCGCGGATGATCGCGCTGGGCGTGACCGCGGTGATCGCGGCGGTGCTGTCGGCGCTGGTCAAGGTCACCACCTTCTTCGGGTTTGCCGCCTTCGTTGCCCTGGCCTTCGCGTGGCTGGCCGTGCGTGAACATGGCTGGCGCCCACAGTGGATGGCGCAGCACTGGACGTTGATCGTCTGGGGCGTGGTTTCGGCACTGGCCGTACTGGCGGTGATCAACCAATGGCTCTCGCACGCCGATGCGCTCAAGGCGCAGTCGCCGCTGGGGCGCGAGGTGACGTCCAGCGCGTTGTCGACCTGGAATTACGGCACGCTGCAGCAGAAGCTGGACCCGGCCACCTGGTGGGGCACGGTCTTCAAAAAGCGCTTTGCCGCCGCCGTCGGTTCCAACTGGGTGTTCCTGATCCTGCTGGTGGCGGGCCTGTGTGCACGCCAGATCCGCAGCGCCGTGCTGCTGTTGCTGGTGGTCTACCTGCTGCCGGTAGCGGTATTCACCAACCTGCATATCGCCCACCCGTATTACCAGGCCGCCAACATCGTGTTCGCCACTTCGATCGTCGGCCTGGTGATCTGGTGGACCATCCAGCGGGCCGAAGCCAGCGGCAAGGTGCGACGCCCGCTGTGGCTGGTCGGCCTGCTGTGCCTGCTGTCGTTTGGCGCCATCGCCGGCAATTACGTCAAGCGCATGAAGGAAGCACGCGAGCCCAATCGGGTGTCGCAGATCGCCGCGTTGATCAAGGCCGGCACCCCCGGGCAGGGCGTCATCGTCGCCTTCGGCCTGGACTGGTCCTCCGAGCTGCCGTACCTCGCCGACCGTCGTGCGGTGATGGTGCCCGACTGGGCCCCGACCAGCGCGCTGGAGACACTGGCCAGCGCCGATACCGCACTCGGCGACGGTCCGCTTGGTGCGCTGGTGAACTGCCCCAACGCCCTCGGCAGCGACCCGGCACGCAGCGGCTTCCAGCAACAGATCCTGGCCCGCTACAGCGCCGGTGCCACGGTGCGGATGATCGGGGATTGCCAGGTCTGGCTGCACCCGTGACGGCGTGCGATCGCCGTTGCCTCACCGGGTCGCGGCGATCGCCTGCGCATTTGCGCGCACCGTGCCGGGCCGTTAGGGTGGGGGCATGAATGTTTCCACCGTTGTACCCGCTGTCCTTCTGCTGGCCCTGGCCGGCTGCGCCCGGCAACCCGATGCGGTGTCGCATGACATCGCCAACGCTCCGGCCGATGCCTTCCTTGCGGCGGTTGCCGCGCATTGCGGCAAGGCCTACGAGGGCAAGGTGATCGTCAACGAGCCGCGCAGCGACGCGCCGGACCCCTTCGAGGGCAAGCGGCTGGTGATGCATGTACGTGGGTGCGAAGACCCCGCGCACCAGCTGCGCATCCCGTTCCACGTCGGTGATGACCACTCGCGCATCTGGGTGATCAGCCGCACCGACACCGGCCTTCGCCTCAAGCACGACCACCGTCACCGTGACGGCAGCCCCGATGCGGTCACCCTGTACGGCGGCGACAGCAAGCCGCCGGGCACCGCGCAACGCCAGGTATTCCCGGTGGATGCCGATTCGGTGGCGATGTTCCGCAAGGCGGACATGTTGCCCTCGGTCGAAAATACCTGGGCGATGGACATCGAGCCGGACCAGCGCTTCGTCTACGAACTCACCCGGCCTGGCGGGCGCCACTTCCAGGTGCAGTTCGACCTGAGCAAGCCGGTGGCGCTGCCGCCGGCGCCGTGGGGCAGCGACGCCGCCCCACGCTGAGACCGGCTCATGCCGGCTGGATGAGGGACACGGTTGCCGGCCATTGCCGGCAACCGGTCGGCATCAGCGGACGCCGAACCGCGCCCGGCAGCCGTTGCTGACCCACAACGTGCCGTTGYGGTACCCCCAGCTGCGGCCTTCCACGCAGGCGCTGCCGGACAGCTGCTGGACCAGCACCGGGCGTCCCTGGCGGGCTTCCCAGGCGCAGGTCTGCTCGCGCTTGCTGTTGCTGCTGCAGGTCACGCTGTAATTGCTGTTGCCGCCGCCGCCACCGCCGCCCCAGTTGCCGCGTGCCTCGGCGAACTCGCCGCGGCAGCCGCGGTTGACCCAGATCGCGCCATTGCGCACGCCCCAGGTCTGGCCCTGCACGCAGGCCGTGCCGGAAATCTGCCGGACCAGAGTGGCATTGCGCCAGCGCGTGGGGCAGGCCCGTTCGCGGTTGTTCTGGCTTTCGCAGCGGATCGTGCCGCCGTTGCCGTTGTTCCCGCCGCCGCCGTTCCAGTTGCCGCCGCCGTTGCCGCCGCCATTCCAGCCGCCGCCGCCATTGCCGCGCAGCGACGTGGCGATGTCCTGCTTGATCTTCGAGAAGCTCCAGCCGGAGTTGACCTGGGCCAGGTAGAAGCGCAGCTGGTCGTCGGGGATGCGGCGGCCGTTGGCCTGCTCGGCGTATTCCTGGGAAATTACCCGCGAGCGGTCGCTGGAGGACAGCTGCGACAGGTTGTCCGGTGCATAGGCGCGGGTGCTCATCTGGGCCTGGGCGGCCGGGGCGCTGCAGCCCAGTGCCAGGGCCAGGCAGACAATGGTAAGGCGACGGTTCATGGCGACATCCCCTTGCGGTCGTTGGTGCGCGGACTATAGGAATGGGACAGGTTCAGGGCGCGTGATGCCCGCCGGGCGGGCCGCCGGGCAAGGCCGGGGTGGGGCCGACGACAGCCGATTTGCCCCGGCGCAGCCTACGCCGCAGAATAAAGGGCTGTCCGGCGCAACGTGGTGCCGGCATTCTCCTGCGGAGCTTTACCCCCATGCGTACCCACTTCTGCGGCCTGGTCGATGAGACCATGATTGGCCAAACCGTTACCCTCGCCGGCTGGACCGACGTTGCCCGCAACCAGGGCGGCGTGTGCTTCATCGATCTGCGTGATCATGAAGGCATCGTGCAGGTGACGGTGGAAGTGGATAACGCGGCCGTGTTCGCCGTGGCCGCCAGCCTGGGCTACGAGGACGTGCTGCAGGTGGAAGGCGTGGTGCGCGCGCGCCATTCGGTCAACGACAAGATCCGCACCGGCAAGGTGGAAGTGATCGCCACGGCCATCACTGTCCTCAACAAGGCCGAGCCGCTGCCGTTCCACGCCCACGAGAACCCGGGCGAGGAAACCCGCCTGAAGTACCGCTACCTGGACCTGCGCCGTCCGGAAATGCAGCGCATGCAGCGCACCCGCATCAAGCTGGTGCAGGCGCTGCGCCGCCACCTGGACGCCACCGGCTTCCAGGACATCGAAACCCCGATCCTGACCAAGGCCACCCCGGAAGGCGCGCGCGACTTCCTGGTGCCCGCGCGCATGCACCCGGGCGAGTTCTACGCCCTGCCGCAGAGCCCGCAGCTGTTCAAGCAGATCCTGATGGTGGCCGGCTTCGACCGCTACTACCAGATCGCGCGCTGCTTCCGCGACGAAGCCCTGCGTGCCGACCGCCAGCTGGAATTCACCCAGCTGGACATGGAGTTCGCCTTCGTCCGCGAACAGGACGTGCAGGACTTCGTGGAAAGCATGATCCGCGCCATCTTCAAGGAAGTGGTCGACGTGGAGCTGGCCGCCAGCTTCCCGCGCATGACCTGGGCCGAGGCGATGCGTCGCTATGGGTCGGACAAGCCGGACCTGCGCATCGCGCTGGAGCTGGTCGACGTGGCCGAGCTGGTCAAGACCAGTGAATTCCCGGTGTTCACCGCTGCGGCCAACGATGCCGACGGCCGTGTCGCCGCGCTCCGCATTCCCGGCGGTGCCACGCTGAGCCGCAAGCAGATCGACGAGTACGCCGCGCATGCCGCCAAGTACGGCGCCAAGGGCCTGGCCTACATCAAGATCGCCGACAACGGCGAAGTCAGCTCGCCGATCGCCAAGTTCTTCAGCGAAGACGCCTTCGCCGCACTGGTCGCCCACGTCGGGGCTGGCAACGGCGACATCGTGTTCTTCGGTGCCGGCGGCTACAACAAGGTGTCCGATTTCATGGGCGCGCTGCGCCTGAAGGCCGGCAAGGACTTCAACCTGGTCGCCGCCGGCTGGGCGCCGCTGTGGGTCACCGACTTCCCGATGTTCGAATACGACGACGAAGCCCAGCGCTACGTCGCCCTGCATCACCCCTTCACCGCCCCGGCGGTGGACGACATTGCCGACCTGCGCGCCAACGCCAAGACCGCCGTGTCGCGCGGCTATGACATGGTGCTCAACGGCAACGAGATCGGGGGTGGTTCGATCCGTATCCACCGCTCGGACATGCAGAGCGTGGTGTTTGAGCTGCTGGGCATCGGCGCCGAGGAGGCCGAGGGCAAGTTCGGCTTCCTGCTGGACGCCCTGCGTTTCGGCGCGCCGCCGCACGGTGGCATCGCCTTCGGCATCGACCGCATCGCCGCGCTGATGGCTGGCACCGAGTCGATCCGCGACGTCATCCCGTTCCCCAAGACCACCGGCGCGCAGTGCCTGATGACCGGCGCCCCGTCGCCGATCCCGGACGAGCAGCTGGCCGAAGTGCACGTCCAGGTCCGCCCGCGCAAGAACTGATCCGTACCTTTCACCAGGAGAGCCAGGCAATGAGCGAGTTCGCGTTTTCGCTGGAGTGGGAAAAGCTGGGCAATGAAGGCGCCGACGCCAACCTGGTGACCGAGCGCGCCCGCGTATTCGGTGGCTGGCTGGTGCGCGTGGGAACCAACCCGGCGGCCATGGCGCTGACCTTCGTCCAGGACGGCGAAGGCCGCTGGGATGGCGAAGACTTCGGCGTGGAAGACTACGAGGAAGACGAGGAAGACGACCTCGACGAGGACGAAGAGGACGAGGAAGAAGGCGACGAGGACGACGAGGAAGCGTACGAGGACGAGGAAGAAGAGGAGGGCGACGAGGAAGAAGACGCCCCCCACGGGAGCCAGGCCTGAGGCCTGCCCCGGAGCCCGCCATGTACACCATCCGTCGTGCCACCGTCGAAGACGCACCGACCCTGTCGGTGCTGGCCACGCGTACCTTCGTGGAGACCTTCGGCCATCTCTACCCGGCGCAGGACCTGCAGGGCTTCCTCGAGGAAGCCTATGCGGTGGATCGCCAGCGCATCATCCTGGACCACCCGGACTATGCGGTGTGGCTGCTGGAACGGGACGGGGTGGCTRTCGGCCATGCCGCCGCCGGCCCCTGCGGCCTGCCGCATCCGGAGGTGCAGCCCGGCGACGGCGAGCTCAAGCGGCTGTACCTGGTCAAGGATGAACAGAGCTGCGGCTGGGGCAGCCGGTTGCTGGAAACGGCGCTGGAATGGCTCGAGCACGACGGCCCGCGCACGCTGTGGCTGGGCGTGTGGTCGGAGAACTTCGGCGCGCAGCGCTTCTACGCGCGCTACGGGTTCAGCAAGGTCGGCACCTATGAGTTCCCGGTCGGCAGCGTGCGCGACCTGGAATTCATCCTGAAGCGTAGCCCGACCCCGGCGCGCTGAGATTCATCACTTTCCTGCCTCGATCCGCATGGGGCGCAACGGCTTCACCCGCCGTTGCGCGGTCCATTCGTCTAATGGTCTTGTTTCCTCCCGCAGGTCCCACGCCGGAACGGCTAGGCTGAGTGCATGAATCCCCCTGTTTTACTGCTGCACGGCATCTGGAATGCGCGCGCCTGGGTAGGCCCGCTGGCCTGGCGGCTGCGTGCCCGCGGCTTCTCCGTGGATACCTTCGGCTACTCCAGTGTGTTCGGCGGCCCAGATGTGGCCGTTCCACAGTTGTTGGAGCGGCTGAGGAACAGCGGTCCGGTCTCGCTGGTCGGGCATAGCCTGGGCGGCCTGGTTGCGCTGGAAGCGCTGCGCCAGCAACCGGACCTGCCGGTTTCCCGCGTGGTCTGCCTGGGCTCGCCCCTGCGCGGCAGCGGCACCGCTCGCTCGCTGGCCGAGCACGGCTGGTCGCTGGCGCTGGGCCGCAGCAGCGAGTTGCTGCTCGATGGCCTACCGGCCTGGGAGGGCAGGGCCCGTGTCGGCCTGATCGCAGGTTCGGTCCCGCACGGGCTGGGCAGCCTGCTGGGCGCGATCGGCGAGGCGTCCGACGGCACCGTAGCCCTGGATGAGACCCAACTGCCCGGCCTGGCCGATCACTGCGTGGTCCCGGCCAGCCACAGCGGGCTGGTGTTTTCCCCGGAGGCGGCGCGCCAGACCGCCGCGTTCCTGCGCGATGGCCACTTCTGCCCCGACCGCGCCGCCCACGCCGCCTGAGCCCTGGCGGCGGTCGGGACCGCGACTAACACGGTCGCGGGGGGCGATCAGGTAGAATCCGCGCCCTGTTCCTCACGCAAGCACGGAAATACCCATGGGTAGAGGCCCCTCGATCGAGAACCGCAAAAACGCGTCTGACGCGAAGCGCGGCAAGATTTTCACCAAGATCATCCGCGAGATCGGCGTTGCCGCGCGCGGCGGTGGAGGCGACCCCAACAACAACCCGCGGCTGCGCGTGGCGATGGACAAGGGCTTGGCCTCGAACATGTCCAAGGACGTGATCGAACGGGCCATCAAGAAAGCCACCGGTGAACTGGAAGGCGTGGAATACGAAGAGATCCGCTACGAGGGCTATGCCCCCGGTGGCGTGGCCGTGATCGTGGACTGCCTGACCGACAACCGTGTCCGCACCGTGGCCGATGTCCGCCATGCGTTCAGCAAGTGCGGCGGCAACATGGGTACCGAAGGCTCGGTCTCCTTCATGTTCAAGCGGGTGGGCGTGCTGCATTTCGCCGCCGGCGCCAATGAAGAGGCCGTCACCGAGGCGGCCATCGAGGCCGGCGCGGATGACATCGTGGTCTACCCCGAAGACGGGGCGATCGACGTGCTGACCGCCGCCGACGCCTATCACGCCGTGAAGGATGCGATGGAAGCCGGTGGTCTGAAGCCCGACCACGCCGAGCTCACCTTCCGTGCCGACAACGACATCGCGGTCGAGGGCGACACCGCCCTGCAGGTCAAGAAGCTGCTGGACATGCTCGAAGACCTGGACGACGTGCAGGACGTATTCTCCAACGCCGATCTCGGCGCGGACGCCTACGCCTGAGCGTGCGCGTCACCGGTCGCTTTGCGCGACCGGTGAGCGGACAATGCGGACCATGATGACTTTCGCCGTTCCCTGTTATCGCCGCCGCAGCTGTCCGTTCCGGGCCGCGGGCGGCCGTGTGCGTGCCGCATGACCCGCATCCTCGGCATCGACCCCGGTTCGCAACGTACCGGGGTGGGCATCATTGATGTGGACGCCGCCGGCAAGGTCGTGCATGTGCACCACCTGCCGCTGGTGCTGCTGGGCGCGGACGACTTCCCCCAGCGGATGAAGCTGCTGGTGGTGGGGCTGACCGCCCTGGTGGAGGAATACCGCCCGGACGAGGTCGCCATCGAAAAGGTGTTCATGGCCCGCAACCCGGACTCGGCGTTGAAGCTGGGACAGGCGCGCGGCGCGGCGATTTCCGCCGTGGTCATGCGCGACCTGCCGGTCAGCGAGTATGCGGCCACCGAAATCAAGCTGGCCGTGGTCGGCCGGGGCGGTGCGGAAAAGCAACAGGTCCAACACATGGTCGGGCTTATGCTCAACCTGAAAACCAAGCTGCAGGCCGACGCCGCCGATGCGTTGGCCGTGGCCATCACCCACGCCCACGTACGGGCCACGGCGCAGCGCCTGGGCGTCAATGCCCGCATGGCCTGGAGCCGAAAATGAGGAAAACTGCATGATTGGTCGTCTGCGCGGGATCGTGGCCTACAAGGCGCCGCCGTGGCTGCTCATCGACGTCAATGGCGTCGGCTACGAGCTGGAGGCGCCCATGAGCACCTTCTACGACCTGCCCGAACTGGGCCGCGAGGTCACCCTGTTCACCCATTACACGCAGAAGGAAGACAGCGTTGCGCTGTACGGCTTCCTGCGCGAAGGCGAGCGCCGCCTGTTCCGCGATGTGCAGAAGGTCAGCGGGATCGGCGCCAAGATCGCGCTGGCCGTGCTGTCCGGGGTGAGCGTGGACGAATTCGCCCGCATGCTGCAGGCCGGTGACATCACCGCGCTGACCCGCATCCCCGGCATCGGCAAGAAGACCGCCGAGCGCATGGTGCTGGAACTGCGCGACCGCGCGGCCAACTTCGGCGGCGGCGGGGCGCCGATCGCCGGTGCCGCGCCGGCCACCGACCCGGTGTCCGAGGCGACCGTGGCGCTGCAGCAGCTGGGCTACAAGCCGGCCGAGGCCGCGCGCATGGCGCGCGATGCCAACGTCGACGGCGACGATGTCGCCACCGTCATCCGCAAGGCCCTGCAGGCCGCGCTGCGCTGACGCGCGCGCTGCCTGCTTCCTGATACCGACCGCGTCCGCCCGGAGCCTCATGTCCACCTCTCCCACCCAGCACGACAGCGGCCACGCCGCGCACGGCCACGCGCCCGCGGCCGGCGGCATGGCGCTGATCATCGGCGCCATCGGCGTGGTGTTCGGCGACATCGGCACCAGCCCGCTGTACACGCTGAAGGAGGCCTTCTCCCCGCATTACGGCCTCAGCAGCGACCACGACACCGTGCTGGGCGTGCTGTCGCTGGCGTTCTGGGCGCTGAACATCGTGGTCACGCTCAAGTACGTCACCATCATCATGCGCGCCGACAACGAGGGCGAAGGCGGCATCATGGCCTTGATGGCGCTCACCCAGCGCACCCTGCGCAACGGCTCGCGCTCGGCCTACGTGGTGGGCATCCTGGGCATCTTCGGCGCCTCGCTGTTCTTCGGAGACGGGGTGATCACCCCGGCCATTTCGGTGCTGGGTGCGGTCGAGGGCCTGGAGGTAGCCGCGCCGGGCCTGCATGCGTTCATCGTGCCGATCACCGTGGTGGTGCTGCTGGCGGTCTTTGCCGTACAGCGCTTTGGCACCGAGAAGATCGGCAAGCTGTTCGGGCCGATCACCTCGATCTGGTTCATTTCGCTGGCCGCCATCGGCATCTGGAACATCGTCGATGCGCCCGAGGTGCTCAAGGCGTTCAACCCGATGTGGGCGCTGCGCTTCTTCATGGAACATGGCTGGCACGGCATCTTCATCCTCGGTGCAGTGGTGCTGGCCGTGACCGGTGGCGAGGCGCTGTACGCGGACATGGGCCACTTCGGGGCCAAGCCGATCCGCCACGCCTGGTACTTCTTCGTGCTGCCGTGCCTGGTGCTGAATTACCTGGGGCAGGGCGCGCTGGTGCTCAACAATCCCGAAGCGGTGAAGAACCCGTTCTTCGAGGCGGTGCCGGACTGGGCGCTGTACCCGATGATCATCCTGGCCACCATGGCCGCGGTGATCGCCTCGCAGTCGGTGATCACCGGGGCGTTCTCGGTGTCGCGCCAGGCCATGCAGCTGGGCTACATCCCGCGCATGCGCATTACCCACACCTCCCACGACACCATCGGCCAGATCTACATCCCGGGCATCAACTGGGGCATCGCGGTGATGGTGATCGGGCTGGTGCTGGCCTTCCGCAGCTCGTCCAACCTGGCCGTGGCCTACGGCATCTCGGTGTCGGCGACCATGCTCATCGATACCCTGCTGCTGGCGCTGGTGGCGCGCGCGCTGTGGCCGACCTCGCGGTACTGGATCATTCCGCTGTGCGTGATCTTCTTCATCATCGACCTGGGCTTTGTGATCGCCAACGGCGCCAAGCTGCTGCAGGGCGCGTGGTTCCCGGTGGTGCTGGGCATCGTGCTGTTCACGATGATGCGCACCTGGCGGCGGGGCCGCGAACTGCTGCGCGATGAGATCCGCAAGGACGGTATCCGCATCGATACCTTCCTGCCCGGGCTGATGCTGGCCCCGCCGGTACGCGTGCCGGGCACGGCGGTGTTCCTGACCGCCGACCCGACCGTGGCCCCGCATGCGCTGATGCACAACCTCAAGCACAACAAGGTGCTGCACGAGCGCAATGTGTTCCTGCACGTGGTGACCCTGCCGGTGCCGTATGCGCCAGAGGGCCAGCGCCTGAAGATCGAGTCGGTGGGCGATGAGTTCTACCGGATCTACGTGCGCTTCGGCTTCATGGAGACCCCGGACGTGCCGCTGGCGCTGATGCGCTCGTGCGACCACGGCGGGATCTACTTCGACCCGATGGACACGACCTTCTTCGCCAGCCGCGAGACGATCGTGGCCACGGCCAATCGCGGCATGCCGATCTGGCGCGACAAGCTGTTCGCGCTGATGCACCGGAACGCGGCCCCGGCGACCGGCTTCTTCCGGATTCCGGGCAACCGGCTGGTAGAGCTGGGGGCGCAGGTGGAGATCTGACTCCGTCAGATCGCCACCTGCGGCCCAAGGTTTGCTTCGCAAACCTTGGGACCCGGGCGCATTCCACCTGATCCCCGCGCCTTCGGCGCGCCCCCTTGAAACGCAGTCGCCGTTGGCGCCGGCGTTCCGCGCATTCCACCTTATCCCCCCGCCTTCGGCGCGCCCCCTTGAACACCAAGGGGGCTCTCCTCCAGACGGTTGGCGCGAGCGGTGGAGAAAGATGTCACGGCTTTGCTTGCCTGGCGGCGCACGGCGTGTTGGCGAAGGCGGGGTGGGTCCGGYTGCGGGGGCGTGAGCCGCATGGATGCGGCGACCGAGCTTACAGGGACGTACTTGCAGCGTCTCCCGCAGCCGGACCCACYCCGCCGTCTCCCAGTACGTCGGCTGCTGCCTTGGCTGTTGCCGGGCAGAGCCCGGCGCTACGCGTGGAGCCGGCCAGCGGCCGGCACTACCGGGGCGCGGATTGCGCTCCTTTTGCCGCATAATTGCCGAATGACAGACGACCGCATCATCGGTGCCGGCGCCACCCGGGAAGACGAGGGCACCGACGCCAGCATCCGCCCCAAGCGCATGGCCGATTACCTGGGCCAGGCGCCGGTGCGCGAGCAGCTGTCGATCTATATCGAGGCGACCAAGGCCCGTGGCGACGCGCTCGACCACGTGCTGATCTTCGGACCGCCGGGGCTGGGCAAGACCACCTTGAGCCATGTGATCGCCAACGAGCTGGGCGTGGCCCTGCGTGTGACGTCCGGGCCGGTGATCGAAAAGGCCGGCGACCTGGCCGCGCTGCTGACCAACCTGCAGCCGCACGATGTGCTGTTCATCGACGAAATCCACCGCCTGTCGCCGGTGGTGGAAGAAGTGCTGTACCCGGCGATGGAGGACTTCCAGATCGACATCATGATCGGCGACGGCCCTGCAGCCCGCTCGATCAAGATCGACCTGCCGCCGTTCACCCTGATCGGGGCCACCACCCGTGCCGGACTGCTGACCGCGCCGCTGCGCGACCGTTTCGGTATCGTGCACCGGCTGGAGTTCTACACCCCCGAAGAGCTGACCAAGATCGTGCGGCGCTCGGCGGCGATCCTCAACATCGACTGCACCGCCGACGGCGCGGCCGAGATCGCGCGGCGCTCACGCGGCACCCCGCGTATCGCCAACCGGCTGCTGCGCCGGGTCCGCGACTACGCCCAGGTCAAGGCCGCCGGGCATATCGACCAGGACGTGGCGCAGGCGGCCATGCAGATGCTCAAGGTGGACCCGGAAGGCTTCGACGAGCTGGACCGGCGCATGCTGCGGACCATGGTCGACTACTTTGATGGTGGTCCGGTGGGGATCGAATCGCTGGCCGCGGCGCTGTCCGAAGAGCGGGGCACGCTGGAAGACGTGGTCGAGCCCTACCTGATCCAGCAGGGCTTCCTGATCCGCACCGCGCGCGGCCGCATGTGCACGCACAAGGCGTACCGGCACATGGGGCTCAAGCCGAAGAACCCGCCGGCGGACCTGTTCGCGGAGAGCATCGATGGCGGTTGATCCCCGGTTCAGTTGGCCGACACGCATCTACTGGGAAGATACCGACGCTGGCGGGGTGGTCTACCACGCGCGCTATGTGGCCTTCATGGAACGCGCACGAACCGAATGGATGCGGGCGCTGGGCTTTGGCCAGGAGCGTACGCGTACCGACCACGGCATGGTGTTCGCGGTCCGCGCGATGACCCTGGATTTTCTCAAGCCGGCGCGGCTGGACGATGCGCTGGACGTGACCGCCACGCTGGTGCAGTGCAAGCGCGCCAGCATGGTGTTCGACCAGCGCGTGTGTCGCGGCGATGAAACGCTGCTGACTGCCCAGGTCAGGATCGCGGCATTGGATGCCTCCACTTTCAAACCACGTGGCATGGACGATGCTCTCCTCGCCGCGTTGAAACCCTACGAACTTCAAGTATCCGCACAGTGAGGAACAACGGATGATCGCAATGCTCCTGGCCCTGCAGGCCACGGTGACCGAAGCGCTGCCGCAGGAAGTCACCAGCGCCGCGGCGCAGACTGTCGCGCAGGCCGCGCATGGCGGTGGCATCAATTACCTGGACCTGATGATCAAGGCCAGCCTGCCGGTGAAGATCATCGTGCTGCTGCTGCTGGCCGGGTCGTTCATCAGCTGGGTGATCATCTTCCGCAAGGCGCGCGTGTTCAACGCCGCCAACCGCGAGGCCGACGAGTTCGAAAGCCGCTTCTGGTCCGGTGCGGACCTGGGCAAGCTGTACAGCTCGGCCACCGACCGCAACCGCAAGGTGGGCGGCCTGGAGGCGATCTTCGAAGCCGGCTTCCGCGAATTCACCCGCCTGCGCGACAAGCGCCGGCTGGACGGTCGTGCCCAGCTTGAAGGCGCCCAGCGCGCCATGCGCACCACTTACACCCGTGAAGTGGACCAGATGGAACGCAGCCTGGAACTGCTGGCCAACATCGGCTCCACCGCGCCCTACGTGGGTCTGGTCGGTACCGTGTTCGGCATCATGGTGACCATGCACGACATGATCAACAGCGGTGAACAGGCTGGCATCGCCTCGGTCGCGCCGGGCATCTCCGAAGCCCTGTTCGCCACCGCCATCGGCCTGTTCGTGGCGATCCCGGCCGTGTGGGCCTACAACCGCTTCACCACCCGCGTGGAGCGCATGTCGGTCCGTTTTGAAACCTTCGCAGAAGAGTTCAGCTCGATTCTGCAGCGCCAGAGCGCGGGCGACGAGTAAGCGCCCCAGCACAAGGACCCTGCCATGACTGCTGCCCTCGGCCGCCGCAAGCGCCGCAAGCTCAAATCCGAAATCAACGTCGTGCCGTACATCGACGTTATGCTGGTGCTGCTGATCATCTTCATGGTCACCGCGCCGCTGCTCACGCTGAGCTTCGATGTCGACCTGCCCAACTCCCAGGCCAAGGCCCTGGAAAGCAAGCAGGACCCGGTCATCGTGTCGGTGCGCCTGGACGGGCAGCTCAGCCTGAAGGTGCCCGAGGCCAAGGAACCGGCCTTGATGGACGCCGGCCAGCTGCAGGCGCAGCTGGGCGCGCTGGCCGCGCAGGACAAGAACCTGCGCGTGATCGTCGCCGCCGACAAGGCTGTGTCGTATGAAAAGGTGATCGCGGCAATGGACGTGATCAAGCGCGCCAACGTCGAAAAGGTGGGCCTGGCGACCGATGCACGCTGAAGCCCTGCCACCGCAGCGCCAAGCGCAGAACGAGTGGGGGCTGCCGATCGTCCTCGCGCTGCTGGTGCACCTGCTGCTCGCGCTGGTGTTCATCGGCGCGTGGCTGTGGTCGCCGCAGCGCACCACCGAGGCCGCCGCCGGCGACCCGGCGATCGAGGCCAGCATGCAGTTGTCCGCCTCCGAGGCGGCCGCTGCGCGCCAGGCGCTGCGTGCCTCGGAAAAGCTGCCGGACCTGCCTGAGCCCGTCCCGCCGCCCGAGCCGATTCCCGAAGACACCGTGCCGCCGCCGCAGCCGATCGAGGAGCCGCGTCCGCAGGATGCGCCCACGCCGCAGCAGCAACAGGCCCAGGAGCGCGTGGCCCAGCCCGACACGGTCGACCAGGACGCGGTGAGCGCGTTGTCGATCGCCGCCGAAAAGGCCAAGCAGGAACAGGAAGCCAAGCGCCGCCAGGAACAGATCGACCTGACCGAGCGCAAGCGCCAGGAACAGGCCGAGCAGAAGCTGCGCCTGGCCAAGCAGCAGGAAGAGGCCGACCAGAAGAAGAAGCTGGCCGAGCAGGAACAGAAGGCCAATGACGCCAAGGCCGAAGCCGAGAAGGACAAGAAGCTGGCCGAGATCCGCCGCAAGCGCGCCCAGGCTGAAAACGAAGCCAAGCTGGCCGAGCAGAAGCTGCGCCAGGTGACCGCCGCGCGTGCCGCCAGCGGTACGGCCGCCACTACCGGCGCCACCGGCACCGCCAAGCCGGCCTCCGGTGCCGGCGGCACCAGTGACGATCTGTCGGCCAAGTACGCCGCGGCGATCCAGCAGAAGGTGAAGGGGCAGTGGACCCGTCCCGATTCGGTCCCGCTGGGCCAGAAGTGCCAGGTCTCGATCACCCAGATTCCGGGCGGGCAGGTCATCCAGGCCAAGGTCGTGGGCAACTGCGCGTTCGACGAGGCCGGCAAGCGCTCGATCGAAGCGGCCGTGCTCAACGCCCAGCCGCTGCCGTACCGCGGGTTCGAGACCGTCTTCCAGCGCACGATCAACTTCAACTTCACCGCCCAGGACTGATCGTCCGTGCGGTGGAGTGGGCGGTTTTCCGTCCCGCTCGTTAACGGGCTGTGAGTTTTGCCGGGCGGTGACTCCGCTTTCACGTACCCTTGGTTCATGATTGCGAAACGGTTCACCGCCGCCCTGTTATCCCTCGTTCCGGTTTCCCTCTCTTGAGTGCTCCATGAAGAAGATGCCTCGTTGGCTTGCCGTTGTTGCGGCCCTGTTGTTGCCCTTTGCTGCCCTGGCGCAGCAGAAGGGGCTGGATATCGACATCATCGGCGGCAACGCCTCCGCTACCCCCATTACCGTCGTGCCCATGCCGTACCAGGGCTCGGCCGGTGCACCACAGACCGACGTGGCGTCCGTGGTCCGGGCCGACCTGGAGCGTTCGGGCCAGTTCCGCACCCTGCCCGAAGCGCAGATCGTGGAAAAGCCCAGCCGTGGCAGCGAGATCCAGTTCGCCACCTGGCGCGCGCTGAAGCAGAACTACATCGTGGTCGGCCGCGTCATGGACGCCGGTGCCGGCGCCTACCGGGTCGAGTACGAGCTGTACGACGTGCCCAAGGGTGAGCGCCTGCTCGGCCTGGCGATGACCGCCCGCGGCAACGCGATGCGCGATGTCGCCCACCAGATGGCCGACGCCATCTACGAGAAGATCACCGGGGTGCGTGGCGCCTTCTGGACCCGCATCGCCTATGTCACCGCCAGCGGCAAGGGCGATGCCATGCGCTATGCGCTGATGGTGGCCGATTCGGACGGCTTCAACCCGCAGACCATCGTGCGCTCGGCCGAACCGCTGCTGTCCCCGTCGTGGAGCCCGGATGGCAACCGCCTGGCCTACGTCAGCTTCGAGCGTGGCAATTCGGCGATCTACATCCAGAACATCTCCACCGGCGCCCGTGAACTGGTCACCAGCTTCCGTGGCATCAACAGCGCGCCGTCGTTCTCCCCGGACGGGCGTCGTCTGGCCCTGTCGCTGTCGCGCAGCGGCAACCCGGAAATCTACGTGATGGACCTGGGCAGCAAGCAGCTGACCCAGCTGACCAACCATTTCGCCATCGACACCGAGCCGACCTGGAGTGCCGACGGTTCCAACGTCTACTTCACCTCCGACCGCGGCGGCCGCCCGCAGATCTACCAGGTGTCCTCCAGCGGTGGCAGCGCCTCGCGCGTGACCTTCCAGGGCAACTACAACGCCACCCCGAGCCTGTCCTTCGACGGTAAGAAGCTGGTGGTGGCCCAGGGCAGCGGCAACACCTACAAGATCGCGATGATGGACAGCAGCCTGGGCTCCCCGCGCTGGAGCACGCTGTCCCCGGGTTCGCTGGACGAATCGCCTAGCTTTGCGCCCAATGCAAGCATGGTGTTGTACGCCGCCCGTGAGGGTGGTCGTGGAGTGTTGTATGCCGTCTCGGCCGATGCGCGCGTGCGCCAGCGGCTGGTGCTGGCAGACGGTGATGTTCGTGAGCCTTCTTGGTCGCCTTACCGTACAAAGCGCTAACAGAGTGTTAAGATTTCCACCGTATTCATCCCTCATCCGGCTTTAGGAGCCTCAAAGGTATCGCCATGAACAAGTCCACCCGAGTTCTGCTTGTCTCCCTGTTGTCCGTGGCCGCCCTGGCCGGTTGCTCGAAGAAGGTGAAGGAACAGCCGGCAGCCCCGGTTGACACCGGCTCCTCGACCTCCACCCCGACCGGTCCGTCGACCTCCGGCCTGTACGGCCCGGGCGACCTGGATACCGATTCCTGCCTGCGCCAGCGCGTGGTGTACTTCGACCTGGACAAGGAAGAAGTGAAGCCGGAATTCCAGGCCATCATGGCCTGCCACGCCAAGTACCTGCGTGACCGTCCGTCCTCGCGCATCACCCTACAGGGCCACACCGACGAGCGCGGTTCGCGCGCGTACAACCAGGCCCTGGGCGAGCGTCGTGGCAATGGCGTCAACTCCGCCCTGCAGGCCAACGGTGGCTCGGCTTCGCAGCTGACCGTCGTGTCCTACGGCGAAGAGCGTCCGGTCTGCACCGAGTCGGGCGAGTCCTGCTGGTCGCAGAACCGTCGCGTCGAGATCGTGTACACGGCTCAGTAATAGATGCGCTTTCGATTTCTATCGATGATCGTTGCGGCAGCCCTCGTGGCTGCCGCTCCGGCCAATGCGCAGCGCCAGAGCCTGGCCGACCGGGTCGGTTCGCTTGAGCAGCAGGTGCAGAACAACCAGTCCAACATGGACATGCTCAACCAGCTCAACCAGCTCCGCACGCAGATGCAGGCGCTGCAGTCGCAGGTAGAGCAGTTGCAACATGACAACGAGCAGCTCAAGCAGTCTGCCAAGGACCAGTACCTGGACCTGGACAGCCGCCTGAACCGTCTCGAAGGCGGCGCCCCCGTGCTGCCCGCCGCACCCGCTGCCGCCGCGCCCAAGCCCGTCGCAGCACCCCCGATACCGGCAACGGCCGCTTCCGAGCGGCCGCCTTCCGTGCATGGGGACGCTGGCAGTCTGTCGGCCAGTGGCGATGAGCGCACTGCGTACAACGTCGCGTTCAATTCGCTCAAGGCCGGCAAGTACGATGATTCGGCGCAGCTGTTCCTGAGCTTCCTCGAGCTGTACCCCAACGGCGTCTACACCCCCAATGCCCTGTATTGGCTGGGTGAGAGTTACTACGCCACCCGAAATTTCCCGCTGGCTGAGGCGCAGTTCCGCGACCTCATCTCGCGCTACCCGACCCACGACAAGGCGTCCGGTGGCCTGCTCAAGATCGGCCTGTCGCAGTATGGCGAAGGCAAGGTCGACCAGGCCCAGGCAACCCTGGAACAGGTGGTATCCACCTATCCCGGCTCCGACGCCGCGCGCACCGCGCAGGACCGTCTCCAGTCGATCCGGCTGGGTCAGCAGATCCGCTGAACCGCGCCGGGTCGCTCCACGCGCCCGGGCCGGTATAATCGCCGGTTGCATCTCCCCGATATCGGGGCTCCCGTAGAGCCGAGCCATGCTCGGCTATAGCCGTTTCCGCAGCCGTACCCAAGAATCACCGCCATGACCGTCTCCTTGTCCGCCGCCGCCGCGCTCCCCAGCGAGATCGTGCAGTCGCCGTTGCCGCGCCTGAAGATCACCGAGATCTTCACCTCGCTGCAGGGCGAGGCCGACACCGCCGGCTGGCCGACCGTGTTCGTGCGCCTGACCGGCTGCCCGCTGCGCTGCACCTATTGCGACACCGCCTACGCGTTCCATGGCGGCACCTGGTGGGACATCGACGCGATCGTCGCCGAGGTCCTGGCCCAGGGTGTCCACCACGTCTGCGTGACCGGGGGCGAGCCGCTGGCGCAAAAGCGCTGCCTGGTGCTGCTGGAGAAGCTGTGCGATGCCGGCCTGGATGTCTCGCTGGAAACCTCCGGCGCGCTGGATGTCAGCGCGGTCGATCCGCGCGTATCACGCGTGGTCGACCTCAAGACCCCGGGCTCTGGCGAAATGGCCCGCAACCTTCTGCAGAACCTGTCGCTGCTGACCCGCCGCGACCAGATCAAGTTCGTCCTGTGCAGCCGCGAGGACTACGAGTGGGCACGGGCGATGGTTGCCGAACACACGCTCAACGCACGCGCGATGGTGTTGTTCTCGCCGAGCAAGGGCCAGGTCAGCCCGCGCGAGCTGGCCGACTGGATCGTCGCTGATCGCCTGCCGGTGCGCTTCCAGATGCAGCTGCACAAGATCCTCTGGGACGACGAACCCGGCCGTTGATCGTCGGCGAGCGCGCGTCCGCCGCTCGCCACGCCTCTTTTTGAAGTCATTCCGGCGCGGGACAGCGTGCTGGCTCCCGCAACCCACCGGAAACACCCCCATGAAGAAAGCAGTCGTCCTCCTGTCCGGCGGCATGGACTCCGCCGCCGTCATCGCCATTGCCCAGGAACAGGGCTTCGCCGTGCATGCGCTCAGCGTGCGCTATGGCCAGCGGCACACCTCTGAACTCGATGCCGCCGCCGCGGTGTCCAAGGCGCTGGGCGTGGTCGCGCACAAGACCGTCAACGTCGACCTGCGCAGCATCGGCGGCTCGGCGCTGACCGATGACATCGACGTGCCCGAAGCGGGCGGCGAGGGCATCCCGGTCACCTACGTGCCCGCGCGCAACACCATCATGCTGTCCGTCGCGCTGGGCTGGGCCGAAGTGCTGGGCGCCAATGACATCTTCTGCGGCGTCAACGCAGTGGATTACTCCGGCTACCCGGATTGCCGGCCCGAGTTCATCGAGGCCTTCCAGGCCCTTGCCAACCTGGCCACCAAGGCCGGCGTGGAAGGGGCGGGGATCCAGGTCCACGCGCCGCTGCAGTTCCTGAGCAAGGCCGACATCGTGCGTGAAGGCGTACGCCTGGGCGTGGATTTCGGCTTGACCGTGTCCTGCTACAACGCCGACGACAGCGGCGCGGCCTGCGGCCATTGCGACGCCTGCCGCCTGCGCGCGCAGGGCTTCACCGAGGCCGGCGTGGCCGACCCGACCCGCTACGTTTGATCGGCGGACGGTACGCCTTGGCGCCAAGATAGGTTAGAATGCGCACCCCCGGCAGCGATGCCGGGGCGTGCAATGGGCCGTTAGCTCAGTCGGTAGAGCAGAAGACTTTTAATCTTTTGGTCGATGGTTCGAATCCATCACGGCCCACCAATTGCATCAACAACTTAGGCGCCCGATGGGCGCCTTTTTTGTGTCTCCGGGATAATTGCCGGGCACTCAAGTGGCTCCACCCTCCCGTTTGCTCGACCTGGCGCCACGCTGGCGGCGGAGGATCGCGAAGTCACGCACCAATCCAGCGCACATTGCCACTGCTACCAGACTATTCCTACATCCTGAGACGGAAGCAGAGCGGTAGTATCGAGGCCATCTAAGGAAGCCGGCGTGGACTTGGGCTAGCCGTAGAGAGATGCTGTGATCGAAGACGGCGAAGCTATCAGGAGAGATGCGTGCTCAGGATCGTGTGGTTTGGGGTGGCCGCTGTGATTGGAGGTGGGCTCGCCACAGGGGACGCCGGGGCTGCCGCGATTCGCTGTGACACCTGCAGAGTCGACCGGGACTTCCGTGCTGAAGCGGTGAAGATGGGGGCGGGTACGCACCTGGTCTACAACCTGCGTGCGAATATGATTCAACAGTACTACGTGGGCCATGACAGCACCGATGCTGGTGGTGGTGAAGTTCCGCGTGCCGTGCGTTCAGCAGGACCGGTGGTGCAACGGCAAACACCGCCAGCACCTGCAGTTGAACAAATACGCCGGGGTAATGGGGGGAGTGTGGAAGTCGGCGGAACATTGCGACCCACGTACGTTGTCCCGGTTGACATGCTTGGACTCAATCCGGACGCGCGCTCCAGGACGGCGTACGACTACGTGCGAGACCAGAACCTGCGAGGGATGGTTGAGTCGGCGGTGGGCAATGTGAATGTCATCTCCCAGATTGTCGGGGGCCATGGGCTGACGGCGGCAACCGATCTGCCGCGGCTGGCCGCCAACGACACCGGCTTTCGCGACCTCACCAGGCCTATGTTCAAGGTCGTCTTCAAGGATGACTCATTTGTCATGATCACCGTCAATCCTGAGCATCAGAGTGGCGAATCCGAACAGGGTAGCGAGCGAACTGCCGCCGGGCAGTTCATCCCCTCTGACCTTCAGGGAGTCGAAGGAACGTGGACGGATCATGGTGGCGAGAATCTGGCGCGCATGGCGACGCATATGGCGTCGCTCGGTGCCACGATGACGTCCTCGGGGCCGTCTGGCGGCTCCGTGAAAGCCATCACATGTAGCGGAACCGCTGCGGCGAAGACGTGCGCGGTCGAATACAGGATCCGATAGCGCCACGTGCGTTGGGTACTGGGTTCCATCAAGCAGAAGGCCGCCCAATGGGCGGCCTTCTTTGCGTCGAAACACCGCTCAACGAAGCGGCTCAAGCTCGCCGCCCGCACGCGCGTGGCCCGTCAGCGGCCGGCGACGCGTGGCCGCAGATCGTCCACCAGCCGCTTCCTGCTGCTGCGCGCGTACTCTGCCGGCGAGAAGGGCATCGCCGCGCGGGCATAGTCATCGATGAGCTGCAGCAGCGCCGTGGGGGACACGTCCGACGGTGCGGGATCGCTGCCGTCGCCGGTGAGGGCAATGAGCTTCTCCTGCAGAACCTCCTTTCGCACGATGCCGGCACCGGTGGACGGGTCCGACACACACAGGCCGAACGTACCGCTGGCGAAGTGGGGCAGGAGCGCCTGGATTCTTGCTTCCACCTCGTTCGGGTCCTCGAACCATGCCTGCAGGGCATCGCGCAACTCGTTGGTCAACGTCGATATCACCGCATTGCGCTCGTCGCCGGGCGTCGCTCGCAGGGCAATCTGCACCCATCGCGTGTACTCGGGACGGAAGTAGGCGCCCTCCAGCACTTCGCGGGTCGGGATGACGCCGAACGCAGCCGAGCGGATCGTGCCTTGCTCACAGACGTACGTCGGCTGGGGCAATGCACCTGCCATCACCAACGCATCGACTTGCTCGACGGAGGTGCCGGTCAGTGCCGCCAACCCGGCCTTGTCCACGAAGTGATCGTGCAGATACGCCTTTAGTGTCATCGTTGTTCCATCGTGGGCTGAGCGTGCAGGACGCCGGAGCGCTTAATGCGTCCGGCGGAGACCAACATGGTACGACGCTTCCCTGGCAGGGTGATCGCGCCAAAACCGGGTGTACGGAGGCCGCCTGTGTTGATCGTTCTGGCGTCTACGTGCGCGTTCCTGCCGGAGCCGCTGGGGCCTTGGTCCAGCGGCACCGACTATGGCTACAATCGAGCCATCCCGGTAGCTCCCGGGCGCTGACCAAGTGCCACACAGTGAAGATTCTGCTGACAGGAAGTTCTGGCCGGGTCGGACGCGCGATCTTCGGCGCGCTCGCCGCACGGCACGAGGTCGTGGGTTTCGACCGCAACCCCTTCAATACCACCCGGCACGTGGCCGACATCACCGACGCGCGGGCCCTGCGCAGCGCGCTGGTCGGGGTGGACGCGGTCATTCATTCGGCGGCGCTGCATGCGCCGCATGTCGGGCTGGTCCCGGACAGCGAGTTTCACCGCGTCAATGTGGAAGGCACGCGCACCTTGGCCATGCTGGCGCGCGAGGCCGGGGCAAGTCGATTCGTCTTCACCAGTACCACGGCGCTGTACGGGCATGCGATCGTGCCGGGCCGCTGCACCTGGATCGATGAACGCACCCCACCGCTGCCGCGCACGGTCTATCACCGCTCCAAATTAGCGGCCGAACACTGGCTTGAAGATGCCGCCAGTCCGGGCTTTCAGGTGCGGGTGATCCGGATGTCGCGCTGCTTCCCGGAAGTCCCCGAGCGCCTGCTGCTGTACCGGCTGCACCGTGGGATCGATGTGCGCGACGTGGCCGATGCGCATGCGGCCGCGCTGCACAACACCGGTCCGATGTTCCAGCGCTATATCGCCAGCGGGTGGACGCCGTTCGGCCCGGAGGACTGCGAGCGCCTGGTCAGCGACCCCCGCGCGGTGCTGGCGCGGCGCTGCCCGCAGTGGCTGGCCGAATACGACCGTCGTGGCTGGACGCTGCCGGTGGTGGATCGCATCCACGATGCCAGTGCGGCCAGCATCGGCCTGGGCTGGCGAAGCCAGCGTGGCCCGGAAGCGGTCCTGGCACAGTTGGAGGCGCGCTCTATCGAGGTGTTGCCGCAGCCGGTGCGCGAGAGGGTCTGTGTGATGGAGTAAAGCGGTGACCACCGCGAGGCTGCGCCTGTCGCGCAGCCCCACCCTGATTGCAGCTGCATTGGTTACTTCTGCTGCGGATTCTTGCTGGTGTCTTTGTTGCCCTGTTCCTGCTTCTGCTGCTTGGCCAGCGTGTCCTTGCGCTCCTGCTCCTTCTGCTGGTCAGTCTGGGCGGCGGCATTCTTCTGGACGTTGTTTTCGTTGTTCTGCATGTTGGACATTGCATTACTCCATTACGACGTGATGTCGTGCGATCCACACTGGACCTGGTGGTGTTACGGAGCGGTCGCACGTGCATGAGGGTGGGGTTAGCGCCGTGCGTGACGCGGCCTGCCATTCATTGTTGCGGCACGGCAACGTCGGGCTGAATGCGGTCGCGCATAATGCGGTTCCGGCCATGGGCCATGCGATGAACGAAGGCGACAGGTGTCAGGATTCCTGAGAGGTAGCGCGCGGTGGACCCCAATGCGCCTTGCGCTGTTCTGCATGCTGATGGTGCTGGCATCGGTGTCGCGCGCTGGCGAGCGTGGCATCGCTGCAGGCGCGTCCACCGCCATGCCGCTGGTGATCGGAGAGACCTTCACCCTCGACTCGAAGGTGCTGGGCGAAACCCGTCGGATCACGGTCTACCGGCCAAGCGCCTGGAACGTACCCGCAGGCCAGCCGCTGCCGGTGCTGTACATGCCCGATGGCGGAATCGGCGAAGACTTCCTGCACGTGGCCGGCCTGATCCAGGTGCTGGTCGGCAATGCGGGCATGCGCCCGTTCCTGCTGATCGGCATCGAGAACACCGAGCGTCGCCGCGACATGACCGGGCCTACCGACGTGCCGGAGGATCGGAAGATCGCACCGCGCGTGGGCGGGTCGAGCGCGTTCCGGCGCTTCCTGCGTACCGAGCTGATGCCGCAGGTACACCAGCGCTATGCAACCACGGATGAGACCGCGATCATCGGCGAATCGCTGGCCGGGCTGTTCGTGGTGGAAACCCTGCTGCGCGAGCCGGATCTGTTCGACAGCTACATCGCGCTGGATCCGAGCCTGTGGTGGAACCGTGGACAGTTGGCCGATGACGCTGTGGCGTTGCTCACCGCGCACGCGACGCAAGGCAAGCAGCTGTTCGTGGCCAGCAGCAGCCAGCCCGACATTGCCAGGGCCAGTGCAAGGTTCAGCGCGCAGGTGAGTGGCAAGGTGCCCGGTGTACGCGTGCATTACCTGCCGATGCCCGCCGAAACGCACCAGACCCTCTACCATCCTGCCGCGTTGCAGGCACTGCGCGTGCTGTTTCCACCTGTACCGTCCACGCCCTGAACGAGGCGATCGTGCACACCACGCTGGCCTTGCGGGGCGCACAATAGGACGTCTTTTTGCTCACTGATGTTGGAGGTGCCATGAACCGTTTCGTCCTGCTTGGGGTGGGGGCGCTTGCGCTCGCGGCCTGTTCCAAACCTGCGCCGTCCGATACCGCCACGCCCGCACCCGCGCCAGATGCCGCAACGACGCCCGCGCCGACCACCGCGGCCCCCGCCACGGCAGCCGAGCCGACCCTGCAGCCGCCGTCATTCGATTGCGCCAAGGCGCAGTCCGAGTCGGAGAAGCTGGTCTGTGGTGATGCCCGTCTGGCCGCGCTGGACCGCCAACTGGCGGCCCTCTACAAGCGCGTGCAGACCAGCCCGGACGAACTGGATATCGCGGCCGAACAGCGCGGCTGGGTGAAAGGGCGCGATGCCTGCTGGCAGGCCGTGGACCGCCACCGCTGCCTGGTCGAGTCCTACCAGACCCGGATCGTTGAACTGAACATCGGCAGTGGCGGCGTGCCCGCACCGACGCCGGTGAAGTACCAGTGCGATGACGCCAGCAAGCCGGTGAGCGTGATGTTCTACAACGAACTGGATCCGCAGGCGGCGGTGGTCAGCTGGGGCAGGGACCAGGCAATCGTCTTCCCGGCCCAGGCCGCCAGCGGCAGCCGTTACACCCGCGAGGGCGTGGAGTTCTGGGAACATCAGGGTGAGGCCACGCTGGATTTCTACGGCACCACGATGAGCTGCAAGGCCGCCGGGTGACGCGTGTGGCCGGCGGTCTCCTGGCGACCGTCGGCCGTCGTCAGCGCACGCGGCGGTAGCGCACTTCGTTCTGCCGGTCGCCAACTTCGGTGGTGACAAAGCCATCGCGGCTCTGGCTGACGTCGAACACGCTGCCGCCGACATTGAGCTGACCGCCGTTGACCCAGCCGGACAGATTCTGTCCGCGCGCCTGCGCGGACATGCGCCCGTCGTTGTCGATGCGCATGCGGATGTCGGCGCCGTAGATCGGGTTGTAGCCCTCGAACTCGCCGGTCATCCAGCTGGGGACGTACGAGGTATGCCGTGCGCCCTGGTAGTTATCGTCGCTGTAGCGGTCGTCCTGCTTGTTGGCGTTGTGTACCAGCGCGCCCAGGATCGCCGCGCCGACCAGCACGCCGGCGGCAACCTTGGCATCGTGGTTGTCGTGGTCGTCATCATCGTGGCGCGCGCCACCGTCGTGGACGCGGAACGAGCCTCTGCACCCATCGTCCACCCAGACCTCGCGGCGGTCGTAGTCCCAGCTGCGGCCCTGTCGGCAGTCGGCGCCGGACAGCTTGCGGTCCAGGGTGACATAGCCGGCGCGAGGTAGTGGGCAGGACTGGTAGCGGTTGTCGCGGCTTTCGCAGGTGACGAAGTCATCGGCGCGCGCGTCCGACAGCACGGCGGCCAACAGCAGGGGGGCGGTCAGCAGGAGGCGGGTCTGCATGGTGCGGTTCCGGCAGGAGAGGGCACATGCGAACGATGCCATCCATGGATGAAAACCGGATGAAAGCGTAGGCTTTCCCCGCGGCACAACGCTGCGGTGGCCACAGGGGGCCGGGATGGTGGGTCACGGACGACGCAGCGTCATGGCCTGGCTTTTAGTGCTGGCTTGCATGGCCAGCGCGGCTGCGCACGCGGGCAACACGCCCTGCTCCGGTCGCAAGGGCGGGATCTCGCACTGTGCGGCAGGCCAGTTTGTCTGCAACGATGGCTCGATCAGTGCCTCGAAGAAGGTGTGCAGCGCCGCAGTCAATGCCAGCGGCGCGCGGTTCGCACCCTCGGCCCCGGCCGCGGCGGGCAGCTGTCCGTGCAGCGCAGGTCTGCTGTGCACGGGCCCGCGTGGCGGCCGTTACTGCCTGACGCCGTCAGGCAACAAGAGCTATAAGCCTCGCCACTGATCGGGTGCGCGCCTCAGGCGGCCTGCCCGGTTTCCATGTCGCCGAAGCAGGCGCGGATGGCGTCCAGCAGTTCGCTCATGGAATAGGGCTTGGGCAGGAAATGGATGCCGGGCCGCAGCCGCGCGGTGACCGTGGCCGGGTCCAGCCCGGAGGTGACCAGCACCGGCAGGCTGGGCTGGAACGCCTTGATCCGCTCGGCCGCGTCGATCCCGCTCAGGCCGCCCAGGCAGACATCGGTGAACACCAGGTCGAATCGCTCGCCGGCCAGCAGCAGGCCCAGCGCGGCTTCGGCCGAACTCACGGCGGCAACGTCGCAGGCCTGGCTTTCCAGCGCCATGCGGCTGAGCTCGCGGGTGTCTTCGGTGTCTTCGATCAACAGCACGCGTGGTGCGACGTGGCGCTTGGACAACAACATGACGCGGTGTTCCTTGGGGCTGGGGCGGAAAGGGCGCGCAATTATGCGGGGGGCCGCGGTGAGGAGATCGTGCACGCGGCGGCTGGCTAACGCGCAGCCTGCGCGGGAGGGCACAGCCAACAGGCCAGGGTGAGCACGGCCATTGCCACGGCGGCCAGGCGCAGCGCGGTGACCTTCCAGTCAAGTGCCATCGCCTCATCGAGGATGAACAGGTTCCAGGCCAGGTTGAGCGAAACGTGCAGGGCCAGGCCGCTCCACAACGTGAGCCGGTCCAGATGGTTCAACCAGGCAAACGCCAGCCCGCCGACGATGATCAATGCCAGGATCTGCAGGGCGGTGGCGCCCCCGTCCAGGCCGCCGGCACCCAGCCAGTGCACGGCGCCGAACATCAGCGCCTGTGGCAGGGCCGCCAGCCAGGCCGGCCAGTGCAGTACCCGCACCAGGAAGATGAAGCCAAGGCCGCGGTAGAGGATTTCTTCGGCGAGTGGGAACACGAACGCGAGCATGAGCAGTGTCAGCGGCGCCGGTGCGGTGTCCAGCCGGCCGAGCGCGGCCAGGCCGATCCAGCACGGCAGCGTGGCCAGCAGCACCAGCACCGGACCGCGTGCGCCGTGCCAGCGCAGGCCCAGGCTGTCGGCCAGCGGCAGGTCACGCGGCTTCAGCAGCGCGGCCAGCAGCACGGCCGTCAGCACCGCCAGCAGGTTGTCGAGCAGGCAGCCGCCGAACGGCATCGGCAGGCGCGGTATGGGCAGGCCGGCGGCGGCACTGAGATCGCGCAGGTTCAGGCCGATGGCCACGCCCAACAGGGCCAGCAGCGAAGCCCACCCGCGGGGCGAAGTGGATGAAGGCATGGCGGCGACGATCCCTGTAGACAGGGGGAAAGTCTGCCCCCGCGTCGGGCCAGGGGCGCGCGCCGGAAGTCCCGGTGCCGATGGTCATGGCCTTGGCGTGTTGCGTTTCAGTCATCCACATGCAGGTACAGTCGGGGCTGGAACAGGATGAGGATGCACAACGATGCAATGCCCCGTATGCAAGACCCAGGCGCTGGTGATGTCCGAGCGGCAGGGCATTGAAATCGATTACTGCCCGCAGTGCCGTGGGGTGTGGCTGGACCGTGGCGAGCTGGACAAGATCATCGAGCGCTCCACCGATGCGGCCGCGCCCGTGCGTGCCGCCGTTGCGCCGCCGCAGGCACCGTCGCCGGCGGTGCAGCATCGCGATACCCGCCATCTGGGTCAGCAGCAGTACGGTGACCAGCAGGGCTACCGCAAGAAGAAAAAAGAGAGTTTCCTGTCGGACCTGTTCGACTTCTGAGCCGGCGCGCCGGGCCTGTCGATCAGGGCCGGCGCAGGATGAACTCCAGGTCGCGGCTGTCGCCGACCACGAAGTCGTACGTGCCGACCTGCACACAGCCGTAG
>NZ_JBFULC010000039.1:0-38885 GCF_056400525.1 Stenotrophomonas sp. P5_A9 | reverse complement strand
GGGTGGTGATGTCGATAGTTTGCTTTGCCATTTCTTGCCCTTATGGCTGGTATGTCTGTTCAAAGGTGGCGGCGATCGTGTAGACTTGGCCGCCCTGCCCTGAGTCGCTGTAGCCGTCACATTGGTAGTAACCCGGCCCGCCGAAGGGTGGGGTCCAGAGGAACGATTGGCCGATGTGCGCGACGATGAACGCAACGATCGGTTCCATCTCCGCTTTAGGCCCGCCGAACTTCAGCTGGTACTTGCGCTTGATGGGGTTGATGCCGTCCGGTGACGATTGGGAGTAACCGTCACCGAACACGGTCCGCCGGACATCGCCCGCTGTCTCGCCGCCGCTCTCGCTCAGCGGCTGCCACTTGAAAACGTCGGTCATCCGCCGGTCCTCATGCGATGGAACACGCCGCCAGGGCGCATCTGGTCGGTTGCCCAAGCGTTCGCCATGCCGGTGAAGCTCCGGCGCACATCCTCACCACTGGCCGGCCCGTTGCCATTCGACTGGGTGTTGCTCGATCCGTCGCTGGCGATGTTGAACTCGGTGTTGAACTGGAAGGACGCTGCACCGCCACCGCCCGTCGCTGCCACGCCCAAGCGGCCATCCGAGGTACGCCGTAGCGGCATGATCGCCTCCGGGCCGGCCTCACCGAATACGCCCGCACCCTTGGCAAAGGCGAACATCTGCGGTTTGTCGTAGACGCCACCGGAGTACGCAGACAGGCTCGGCGATACCATCGCCCCGCCCTTCGCAAAGCCGGTGATTTGCGGCCCGAATGCCTGACCGATTGCTTGGATCCCCGCCACGATCGCCTGCTTGGCTGCGATGCGCGTCAGGTCAGCAATGATCGAGTCGGCCATGTCCGAGAAGGAGAATTTCCCGGTCTTGGCAAATCGGACTGCCGCGTCCTCGGCACCCGTGAAGGCATTGACCATCAGGTTCTGGGTCATGCCGGCGGTATTGGCCGCCTCGTCGCGGTAATCCGCCCAGGCAGCGGACGCACCATTCAGCCAATCGGATTGAGCTGCCGCCATGTCGGCGTAGCCATCGCGGATGACGCGCACACGCTCATCGGTTGCCGCCCGGACCTTGGCGATCTCTTCGTCGTACAGGCTAGCGTTTGCGGCGTCCGATGCCTTCTTGAGCGCAAGCTCGGTCAAGCGTTCCGCCTGTTCGCGGTATACCTCGTTTACCCGCTGCTGGATCTGGTACTCGCGCTCACCCGCACCCACGCGATCTACCATCGCCGCCATCTGCTGCCGGAGCGCACGGGTGCTGGCATCCAACGCGGCCTGGTAGCTCACCAGCGCTTCACTCCTCGCAGCCGCCGCCGCACGCTCTTGCGTCGCCAGCGCCTGCAGGCTGGCGGCTCCTTCAAGGCGGACCTTCGCTAGCTGGGCTTCCAACTGTCCGATCTGCCGACCGACCGTGATCCCTTCACGCCCGGTGCTGGACTGCGTCCGGAGGAAGGCGATCTGCTTCTCCAAGGACGCGGCCTCGGCCGCTGTGCCCTGCTGCGACAGCTCACGCATGCGACCGTAATAGGCCTCGGCAGTGATCTGCCGCGCCTGGAACTCGGCCTGGAGGGTCTTCGTACTGGCGGCAATGGACGCCTTCTCTTCGACCAGGTCGTCCTTGTAGCCCTGCAGTCCTGCCGTCCTGGACGCACCAGCAGTGGAACCGCCCTTGGGCTTTTCCTTGTACTTCTCCCGGATCGCCTCGATGGCCTTCTGCTTCCGCTCCTCTAAGCCAGCCACCGCCGAGACGAGGCCAGCGGCCTTGGCCTTCTCGATCGCGATGTTCGATTCGGTTTCAACCTTGGCGATCGCGCGCCGCTTTTTCTCCTCCTTGGTCGCGCCGTCATCGATGATCTTGTCCAGGGCGGCGGCGGTGGTGACCGCTGCCGACTGAGCGCTCTTGATTCTTGCCTCGGAGGCCTCAGCCGTCATCTGGGCGGCGATTTCCTTGATCTTCTTGGCATTGGTTTCGATTCGAATCCGATACGAATTGATGGTGTTGAAATTGCCCCCTGCTGACTTTGCCTGCTCCATTTCAAAGACAGCCTGGCGATTGTCCCGGAGCAGTGCCTGCATTTCGTCACCACGAGATGACAGCCCAACGGAGTTCTTGAGCGCGGCCCACATCTTGTTGGCCTTGATCGTCGTCTCGTCCATGCTCTTCGAGAGCCAATTCTGGCTCTCGCGGACGCGGTTCAGTGCCTCAACGGTTGCCTCGGAAGCCGCCTTGGTCGCTACGGTCGCAGCCGCCTGGTAGTTGCCCTGCTCCTGCAGCGCGCGCACTTGGTCATAGAGGGAAAGCGTCAGGAAGTTGCTGCTTTCATTGAGCTTAAGCACGGCGGCTACAGGCTCGTCAGCCAGGCGAGCATATGCGGAAACCGTCTGATCGAGTGACGCGCCGGTAAGCTGCTGCATTGCTGCCGCCGCGCGCGCCACCAATTCCATGTTGTCGCGCGTGATGCCGCCGGTATTGATGACCTGGAGCGTCGCCTCCCTGGCCGCGCCTGCGGTTATGTTCAGGCTGTTGGCGATGTTGGCCGAGGTGGACGCGAGTTGGCCCTCCGTGGCTCCTGCTTGGTAGCCGGTGAGAACAAGGGCCTTGGTGTATGCCTCAGCGTCCTTTTGAGCCGAGTACCACGCCAAAGCAAGCACACCGACCGCTGCCGCTGCCACCGAGTAGGGGTTGACCAGGGCCATGAGACTTGAGCCAAGGGCTCGAGCCGCCGGCACCACGCCCCCGAACATGTCCTTCAACTGTCCGCCCTGCTGGAGCAAGACGGTCAACGGCCGCTGCCCGCCCTGCAGGCTGACGGCGATATCCGTAATCTGCGCCGGCACACCGCGCATGGCGGCTGCGGTGGCCTTCGCGGACATACCGTAGTTCACCAACTGGGCGTCGCCAGCCTTCATCGCCGCGACGCTGGCGTCCAGCTTGGCCTTGAGTTGATCCTGAACCTTACCGGTCGTCTGCTGCTCGATGCGCCAGCGAATGACCTCCTCTCGGCTCTTCCCGAGGGTGGCGATGTTCCGCTCCAGCGCCGTAACTTGGCGGCTGGTGGCGACAACCTGCCGCGCAGAGCCCTTCTCCACTTCGGTGGCAAGGGAGGCGACCGACTGCTTCGCCGCATTGACGCCGGGCTCGACTTTGCTGTTGTCGATTTCGATGTCGATCCTGGCGGTGCCGATGCTCTCTTGTGCCATTTGCATTTGCCTCGGGCATAAAAAAACCGCCCGAAGGCGGTTGATCTGTGAGTTGTTCGATTACTTGGGTAGCGACCCTATTACCACGTCGTTACCCAGCGATAGGTAGTCAACTTGCTTCGTCGCTTTTGAATAAGTGCACGTAGCTGATACATCAAGGAGTGCACCGAAGTTGTTCTGCAGGCGCAGCCCATCACCCCGCTTCCAGTTGATAAACACAATCTCCTTTCCGCTCGCGACGTCTCCCGGGCTTGGGATCACAGCCGCCGATGGGTTGGTCGCCTTCTCTTTGATCGCCGCCTTGCAGGCCTCAACGGCCTGGCGCTCGCTGCAGCCCGTCAGCGCCAATGCCGCCAGCGCCAGAACAATCCACTTAGCCATCGCCAAGCCTCCTTGTGTAGAGGCCCGATTCTAACCGCTGTGGATTTGCTCCAGCGCCGCCGACTCGATCACGGCAATTGCACCGAGGAGGTCGTCTCTGTCCGCCCCCGTGACACCGTCACGGTCCAGGTTGGCGTACAGGATGCCGTAGTCCAGCCCGATCGGGCCGCCGCCGCCGCACCGCCACTGGGTGGTGATTCGGCGGAAATGCTCGATGGCGGGCCAAAGCTCTGGCCACACTGCAACTTCTGGGGCTTGGTAGTGCTTCGATCTCAGCCCCAGAGCGGCCAACTGATCGGCGGTCGGGGCCCGCCAGTACAGCGCCCCGACCGCCTCAATCAGTTTTTTTCCAGTTCAACCCGGCGGGCGCGGTGGTATGCCATCAGCAGCCCCTCGCAGATCCCGGCGCGCTCATCTTCGAAGTCCATGATGCCTTCGACCGACAGGGGGTAGTCGGCGTCCCACTCATCCACCACCAGGAAGACAAGCTCGGCCAGGTTCTTCCCATCGTCCACCGCCGCGCGGTACTCCTTGCCGTTGACGTTCCGRAACTTGACGTCCAGCTTGAACTTCTCGCCGGTGCCGGAAAACGACAGTTTGGCCGGGATCACAGCCGGCGCTTCACCCTTCTTGACCGCCATCAGGAGCCCTCCTCCTCGTCAGCCGAAATGAACGTGTGGTCGGAGTTGATCGAGAAGGTCGCGGTGTTCTGCATCGGGTTGTTCGCGCTCAGGCTCGGATCCGCGTCGAAGGACAGGTAGCCGTAGTAGTAGAGGACGTCGCCGTCGGGCAGGCGCGCGCGCAGCACCACCGGCTGCTTCTTGCGGTCGGCCTTCTTCGCGGCCTGATACCAGGGCAGCTTCGGGTCGAAGTACAGCGGCAGGTTGAACGTCTTGGCGTTCTTGATCGTCGGCACCTGGCGCTGGCGGCCGCTGCGGTCCTCGAGGAACACGCCATTCCAGAACTGCTGCTCGCCACCGGAGGTGGACACGTCGCCCTGCTGGCTGAAATCGATCCAGTCGGTCACGCGCAGCAGGCTGCCGGGGCCCTGGTCGGCGGGGAAATCGTCGGTATCGGTGGTGTCGATGCCCCGCAGCGGGATTGCAGTGCCGCTGGAGCCGGCGACCGCGACGCGATCGTTCAGCTCCGGCCAGGCCGACCGCACCACCAGGACGTCGCCCTCGGAGATGCCGCTGCCGGCCGCGACCGTGGCGACGGCGGGATTTGCGTTGGAGATTGCGGTGGCAGCGACCGCGGCTGCAACTGCGGTGCTGATTCCCAGCACCGTACCGTTCGGGAACTTCAAAGCCATGGTTGTGCCCTCCTTTGGGCATAAAAAAACCGCCCGAGGGCGGCGTGTTGATTGTTTGGCGGGTCGATTAGGCGGGATGCCAGAGCCCGAAGTCCTGGCGCGTTCCGTACTTCTTGATCGCTGGCTCGTAGATAGCGGCGAAAGCCCCGTATGTCTCGCAAGGCATCGGCGATTGCACAAGCGCATGGGCCACGGCGCGGGCGAGCTGGTTCGCTTCCAAGCGCGTTTTAGCCCATACGTTGACCTGCAGCCGAGCATGTTCGTGCCCCGGCAGCGTCTTCTCCAGGTACTGCAGAGACCGTCCGCCCACCTGCTGATAGGTGATGAAGGGGTAGACGGACGTATCCGGACCGACGTCCGGGTAGAGCCTGCCGTCCACCAACCCCTCAAGGAGCGCGGTAATCGTGGCTTCAAGGCTCATCGTCGGCACCCCCATCACCCGCGAGAAGCTCCTGCAGGCGCTCCCGGCCGCGCTTGGTGGCCACCTGCATCAGACGGTTCCGGGTGCCTTCGAAAGCCGGCCGTAGGAACGGGTGCGGCGGTGTCCACTTCGGCTCCGGAAGGCGATCCCGCGACGCGCGCCAGAGTCCGTCCTCACCCTGCACCAGTTCATTGACGCGCCAGTGACCGAACTCGACCAGGTGCCCGTGCGGTGCCTTGCGGCCGTTCCAGCTGACGCTATAGACGACCTTGGATTCGGTCGATTGGGCATCGCGGTAGGCAAGGTAGATCGCCGCCTTGAGTTTGCCGCTCTTCACCGGGGCCAGCGCTTTTGCCTCGTCGCGCACGATGCTGCCGGCGGCCACACCCATGGATCGGGAGACGCTCGTAGCCGCAGCGCCGAGCCGGTCCAAGCCGGCCAGCGCGCCGCTCAGGTCGATCTTGTTAGCCATCGTTGCCGCCCTGCTCGCAAAGGATGTAGGCCCTGTCGCGGTTTCGGTAGTCCCGGGCAATGCCCTTTACCTCGAACACGTCACCGTCATGAACGATCCGCATCCCTGCATCCACCCCCAGGGCGCGCGCGCCGCTGAAACGCACCAGGAAGCTGTAACGGGCGATCGAGGCCGGCGCGTCGCCCTGCACCGATGAACGAATCGCACCCATGCCGGTTTCATTGCCGATGTCAGCCATCAGCGGACCGACGGGAATCCAGCCGTCGACCGGCTGGCCGGCCTCGTCCCGGATCGTGCCCGGCTTCTGCACCTCGATCCTCCGGTTCAACTGTCCTGCGCRCATCAGAATGCCTTCCTGTACCAAAGCAACCGGGCAAAGCCCAGCTGCACTTCATTGGATACCTCGCCGATCACCACCGCCTCGCGGTTGGCGACCCAGTGCCCGACCAACAACAGCGCCGCTTGCACGACATCCGGGGTTAGGTTCATCTCGCTGATATCCGCCGGCTCGCTTTCGACCAGCCGGCGGTCGCAGTGCTGCTCCACATGAGCCAGCGCGGCGGCCACGTACTGCTCGAGCAGCGTGTCTTCGATATCGGCCAGGACGTTGCACTGCTGGCGAACCAGATCAAGCGGAATCGTTACAGCCATGACTTGCCCTCCTCGGGAAACGCCGGCTTGCAGTGCTCAGGGCCAACGCAGGAGGGCAGCCGCCAGGCCCGGCGCGGCTCCGTTCGGGGCTTTCCATCGGGGTGATGCTCGACGCTGCTCCCGTCTGCATGGTCGACCAGTGACGGAACCGGGTAGACCACCTGCCGGCCGGTGAAGGATGTCCAAGCCCGGCCGATGGCGAAGTCCGCCGGCAGCGTGTGGGACATGCGCTGCAGGACGAGGGCGACCCGCTCCGGCGGGACCGAGTAGGCCACGCCATGGAGCAGGTCGGGCATCACCAGAGAGTCGCCGCCCCGCCGGTCAAGGTCTTCCATTCGCTCCCGTATCACCGCCTGGTACTGGGGTGGGCGGCCGGTGCCCAGATAAAAGCTCACCAAGTCGTCAGGGAATCGGTCGATCACACGTTGAGCGGCGGCTAGGAAGCCCGCCACGGGCTGCGCATCATCCTCCAGCACGATCACCCGCTCTTGCTGCTCTGCGGCCCAAGCGAGCGCCCTGCGATGGTTCCACGCTGCACCGTTGCCTTCGTGGTCCATGAACACCGACGCCCCCAGCGACGACGCGAGCGCGTAGGCCTGCCGGCTGCGGCTGTAGTGCGCGACAACCGCGATCTTCATAGCTGCGCCCTCACCAATTCGGCCAGGTCGGCGTCCGGATCCATCCGGAGCTTGCCGTCCTCGATCACCACCGACACGGGCACGCGGAGCGTCCCGCTTCGATAGATCGCGCCGGCGATGCGTATCTCGAAGGGCAGCGTCACCACGTCCAAAGCAGCGGCCGGCGGCTCCTCGTCGCGACTCGACGCCTGTGGCACCTGCCGCTCAAACGGCGTGGAAAGCAACTTCCGGATCTTCTCCACGTCCTTGCGGAATTGCGGCGACGATCCCCAGGCGTTAACGGTGTCGTGGTCCTTCCGGTTGACCTCGGCCGCATTCGCCTCCCGATAGGTCTGATCTTCGGCAACCCCTGCGCCCTTGCGCGAGTAGTGCATATGCTCGATCAGGACGTGATCGAGCCAGTACATGGAGCCCGTGGCTTGTGCCAGGTACTGCCAGGCGGTGTCGATGCAAAGGTGAATCAGCCCTTCCGGGCCCACGTAACCAAGCTCCCGAATCTGCCTGGCGCCGATCGCTGCCCAGGTGAACTTCTTGTCCTTCCGCAGCCCATCCGGCCCGGTGGCGAAGCCGGCGTAATGGTGCCGCGCCAGCTCGTCGTCCAGCAGGAAGTCYCACCCCGGCGTGACCATGACATTGTCGTCGCCCGCGAACACGAAGGTGTCGTAGCGATCGATGTTGTCGATCGCCAGTTCGTTCCACCACGCGTTCAGGCGCTGCCTTGGCTTGACCACGTAGGTGACGCCCGGCAGGCGGGGGTAACTCGCCTCGTCGTCGGCATCCAGGCCAACCAACAGGTCCACGGGCCAGAGCGCGGTCTGCTGCATCGACTTCCACAGCCGCTCCACGTTCGCCGGCCGGCCCCGAGAAGGCGCGACCACCGCTACGCGCGGGGGCTGCGCGCGCATGCGCTCCAGCAGGCCAGCACGGGAGGCAATCAGCGCCCGCATGGCTGCAGGATCGCCCTGCACCGCCTGATAGGCCCGGGTCCGAGCCATATTTGCCGCGTAGTGCGGATTGACCAGCCGCTCCGCGCGATGGCCCAAGCTCACCGCAATGCCCAGATGCCGGTGAACCCCAACCAAGGCCGCAGCCGCGGCGACCGTCTGGTCGTCTTCGCCGCCCCAGCCTTCGAAATACTCATCCACGCCACCAAAGGCGCGCCATTGGTCTGGCCGGACCGCGTATATGCCACCGGTCGAGGCGAAGCCTCCAGCGCGCGGGAATGACACGTTGGCCGCGAATGCCTCGGCCTCAACCCCGTTCAACACGACGCACGTCTCGAAGGGCAGGTGCAAGCCACCGGCTTGAAACGCTTGCTCGGCCGCGCTTCGGAGCGATGCCGAGCGGGCCAGCACGTCCGCATCGTTGATGATCACCACCTCAGCGCCTGCCCGCTCGGCCTCGACCACGGCCAGGTTCCGAGACTTGGCCCGGCTGAACACGTCGCCGCCGGCATCAACCGTGATCAGCTTCCAATCTGGAAAGTGCGTGGCGAAGTGACGCTTTACCGCCTCCAACCATTTACCGCGGCCGGGCGACTCACGCCACGGAACAGCTACGACAACTCGCATAGATCCTCCATCTGAGAGGCTCCCCCTCCGGTGAGGGGGAGCTGTCCTTGCCGTTTGCTGTTACGAACCGGCCGACTGACCGAAACGGCCCTTGACGAACGCGTTTTCGCGGCGCATCGCCAGGCCCAGGCGCTCTTCCACCAGCAACACGCGCTGGTTCTTGATGAAGTCGTCGTTGATCATGCCCATCTTGACCAGGAACGACATGCGGTCGTAGATCTGCGCGCCACGCTGGAACGCGCCGACCAGGAACTCGCCGCCCTCGTCGCTGTCGCCCTCATCCATGCTGTCCGAGCTGATCACCGGGCGACCCCACAGAATCGGGGTGACGAAGCCTTGCAGGTTGGCGAACAGGTAACGGTTCTGGGCGTCCTTCTCGAGCTCGATGTTCATCCAGTCGAGATCGGTCATCACCGTGGCGTCGGCCGCCAGCTGCGACTGCTTGCGCACCTGGTAGATGGCACGACGGACGGTGTCGATCGCCGTGTCGCCGCTCTTGCTCAGTGCCGCATTGAAGTTGCTGGCACGGGTCATCAGGCCGTTGAGGTTGTTGCCCTGGCCGTCACCCTTGAGGATCTGGCGCTCCTCTTCCAGCTTGAGGTCGTAGCGCAGCAGCTGCTGCAGGTAGCCGTACATCTGCGGGATGTCGTCCAGCGCCTCGTCGGACACCGGGATCCACACCGCCAGCTTCTTGACCAAGTCGGTCTTCGGTTCGAAGGTGACGTTGCTCTGCGGCTTGGCCCCACCTTCGGCCACGCCGGCAGCGGCACGGGTGTGCAGCAGCTCGCGGTAGTAGGTGAAGCTCTGACCGGACACGGGCACCGACGGGATGAGGTCGCGGATGCGCAGCTCCTGGCGCGGACCGGCCTGCAGGGTCGGATCGTAGCTCGGCGGCACGATGCCGGCGCTGGTGACGATCTTCGTCTCCTGCATCGCGGCCATGTCGCCCTTGGTGATCTCCAGCTCGGCCGATGCCTGCTTACGCTCGGTCAGGGCCTTGTAGTCGTCGTGGCCCTTCACGAAGTCGATGAAGCCCTTTTTCTGGGCCGGGTTGCCGTGCAGGAGCAGGCCCTTCTCTTCCAGCTTGAGAACCTTGTCCACGACCTTCTGCACCTCATCGGTGGYCGTCTGGATCTGCTTCTTAAGGTCGGCAGTGACCTGGTTACCCTTCTCGATCTCGGACGAGGCGCTGTCGTACTTCTTCTGGAGGCCGGCAAAGCCGTCCTTCAGCTGCTTTTCGAGGCCTTCGCGGATCTCGTTGATGTTGTCCGGCATTAGTGCATTCCTTCAAAGATGGATTGGATGGAGTTGCCAAGCTGTTTCAGCTGTTCCACGGTCTCCGTGGCCACTGATCCACCGTCTCGGTGGATCGCGGGAAAGCCGAGTGAGGCGACGGCATTCGCCTCTTTCTGTGAGAGCCCCATGCGCTCGCGCAAGGCGCTCTCGAAACTGCGGATGTCCGACTTGACGTTGAGCACTTGGGCTTCGGGGTTCATGCCGAAGGGCACGACCGATGCCTCCCACAGCTCAGCCTTCCGGATGACGCGCACGCGGCGACCGCCTCGGTCTTCCATGGCGTCTTCGATCGTGTTGAACCCGACCGACATTTCATCGAGCGTGCCCTCCTTCATCAGCTCATACGCGTCTCGGGCGTAGCTGACGTTGAGGTTCACCTTTCCCTTGAGCAGCAGGCCGTTGTCGTCCTGCTTGAACTCGGCGTCGCCGATAAGACGCGTGAGGTTGTGATACAGGGCCAGGCGAAGGCGTCCCTTGCGAGTCGTCTTCACCTTCACGAAGGCACCCGGCAGGATGATGTCGCTGCCGAGGTCGACGTTGTTGAACACCGACGCGTAGCCCTCGAAGTTGCCGGCGTCGTCAGCCGATTTCACTTCAAACGGGCAGTCCAATTTACTCAGCATTTGCGCTGTCTCCGGTCTTGTCGTTGCCTGCTTCCCATCGGGTGACGCGGTTGTATTCCTCGCCATCAAGCGGAGGTAGGTTCTCTTTCTCCCGGACCTCGGTGATGCTCATCCAGCCCGAGCCGCCGGAGCCGCCGAGAGCGGCCTTGTAGTAGGCCGCGCGCGCCGCGCTGTCCGCCCGCAGCAACCCCTCGACCACGAATTCGACGAACATCGACCCGTCCGGACCGAACAGCTTGTCGTTGAGTTCATCTTCGATCGCGTCCAGGTATGGCTTGAGGCCGAAGGTGATAAACCCGCTGGTCTGCTGCTCAAGGTTGGAGCCCATTACCGACGTCGACCGGGCGCGGTTCGCCAGGTACAGGGGCACACCCCAGATGCCGGCGATGGCCTCTTCCTGGAACTGCTGCGATTCGATGAACTGGCTGTCCTTCTGGCTCAGCCCGGCGGCCTGGATCTTCGGCCCGCCCTGCAGGATCGCCATCTTGCCGATGTCGTCCACGTTGCCGCGGCGGATGTCGGGCATCTTCTCCAAGATGCTCTTCTGCTGCTCCTTGGTGAGGAAGTTGTCGTAGATGATGTAGCCGCCGGTGAAGCCGCCCTTGCGCATGAACCGCGCAGACCAATCCTGCGCGGTGCGCGCCAGGCCAAGCGTTTCGGCCTGATATTCCACAGGCGACAGGCCATTGATGCCATCGGAGCTAAACAGCTTGAAATGAAGCATGTTTTCCGGCGATACCGCAGTGCGATCGCCGGCAATGGTTGCCCAGTAGATGAGGTCGCTTTCGGTATCCACCTCGACCTGATCAGGACTCAGCGGGATGAGCCCAATCCACGCGCCATCATCGGCGCGGTGGATGATCGCGTAGGCGTTTCCTCGCAAGGCCATGTTCACCACCATGGCCTTGAGGAAGTTCAGCCGGGTGATGTACGGGTTGGGCTTGCTGAGCAGGCGTAGCAGGCGGCGACGCTGCGGACTAGAGCCCTTGACCAGCGACCGCAGACCAGCGACATCCTCGTACAGCTTGAGCGGCAGGCCCGCAGTCGATTCGCTCAGAATCTTCACGCACGACCAGACGATGCTGACCGTCATTGCCCTCTTGGGCGTGATGCGGACGCCAGATTTCGTGTTCTTGCCACCAACCTCCATGTCCACTTCGACGTAGTCGCCCGAGGTCGGGTCGGTGTAGCCGAAGAAGCGCCAGGTGAGCGGGTTGTACCAGCGAGTCGTAGTCATCAGCCGATCAGCCCAAAAAAGCCGTTTTCCAAGTAATCGTCCATGTCTGCAGACCCTTGTTCAGACGTGTTTGCGGCACCGATCGCCATGGCAAGTGCCACTGCGGCGTCGATCTTGTTGGTGGAGCGCAGCTTGGATAGCCACTGATTGCCCCATTTGTCCGATTCGATGACGGCGGACATGATTGCGGAGACCAAAACCGGGCTTCTCCGCAGCCGTATGCGGCCCTCCAGCAGGGCTTCTTCGAGCATTCGCAACGAGCCGGGCATCCACAGGCCCTCGGGGGCCTCGCGGCCCTCCGCCTGCGCCGCCTCAACTTCGGCCGGTAGCGGCTTCCCTCGCTTCAAGCCTCCCTGCGGATGCTCCGCAAAGGCGAGCGAGAGGCCCAGGTCAGCCACCTCCTCTTCCAGCTTCTTGAACGCATACCGGTCGTAGGCGACCAGCTGCACGTCGTAGTCGCGGTCGTACTCCGCAAGCGTCTGCGCCACGTGCCGGTAGCTGATCGTCTGGCCTTGGGGCGCGTGCATGTGCCCGTCGCGAACCCATACCGAGTACGGCAACTTGTCCCGCGTCTCACGCGCCTTGACGGTGTCACCCGGCGTCCAGGTTTCCACCCAGGCATCGAACGTCGGCTTGTAGATGACTTCGCGCTCGCCGTTGACCTCGATCTCGCATTCGACTTCACCGGTCCTGACCACCGCAGCCTGAGCCGTGATGTCGCGGTTCTGGGACAGATCCAACCCCAAGTACACCGGCTCGCCCTTGTGGATGCCCGGGTCAAAGTCGTGCAGGCACGGCTCCAGGGTGTCGCGCGTCATCCACGCTGTCTCCGCGTCGGTCCAGACGCAGAAATGCAGACGCAGGATGCCGTTCAGCGCTCCCGGCAGCGCCTTGGCCTGGGCGACCACGTCGGCAAGGTACGACTCGGTGATGGTGACGCCGAGGAGCGGGTTCGCCTTCGCCCAGCAGCTGGGATCCTCAAGCGGGTCGTCACCGTCGTCCAGCGAGCAAACGAAGCTGAATGTCCGATCGTCTATCGGCTCTCCAACGAAGGTCGGGTCGTTGACCGCCTCCGTGTGGCCGGCCGCGACCTTCACCGCATGCTCGTGTTCTTCCCAGGCGACCGATGTGCGATCACTGCCCGAGTTGGTGATCATGAACAGCAGTGGCTCGCGCCGGAACTTGAACCCGCGCTCGAGCATCTCGATGATCTTGCGGTCGGGAAGCTCGTGCACCTCATCCACGAGGACGAAGTAAGGCCGGGGCCCCGAGCCAGTCCGTCCGGTGTCGCGCGACACTGGCCGGAAGAAGCTGCCGCTGGCGTGGTGCGCCATGTTGAACTCGCGCCCTTCCCCGCCCGCGAAGCTAACCCGCTTGGCCAAGGCCGGCGACTGCTTGACCATCTTCACGGCGTCGGCGAACAGGATGCCGGCCTGGTCCTTCTTGGCGGCGGCGGCGTAGATCTGTGCGCCGGCCTCGCCGTCGGCGGTCATCCCCATCAGCCCCAACCCGCCGGCCAGCGGGCTCTTGCCATTGCCCTTGCCCTGCTCCACGTAGGCCCTGCGGAACCGGCGCGTGCCGTCCTCCTGCTTCCAGCCGAAGATCGACCCGACAATGAATGCCTGCGACGGGTGCAACTCGAATTTACGGCCCTCGAACTGGCCCTCCGACAGCCGCAAGATGCCCTCGAAGAACTTGAACGCGTACTCTGCCGCGTCGATATCGAAGGTCAGGCCGCGCTCGTGACCGCGCTCGAGGTCCACCAGGTGGCGCTGACACGCGTTGCGGACATGGGGCCCAGCGACGATTTCACCGGCCACGACCGCCAGGGCATAGGCCTTAGTGCGGTCGCTTACGGGTGAAGAAGCCTTCTTCCGGGTCTTCTTCGTCGCCACCGCCATGGTTCACCTTGCTTTCGTCAACGGGAGTCGCGCCGAGCTTCGACAGGATCGAGCTGAGCGCTTGGGTTGCCGAGACACCGAAGTCGGCATTCGGGTCGTCCAGCTTTGCCGCCCACAGGCAGGCCATGCGCAGCAGCACCCGATGAGATGCGTTGAGCCAGGGCATTTCCTGCTCGAACTCCACCCATGCGCGCTTCTGCGCCGCGGTCATCGTTTTGTAGGGATCTCCGAGGGGCCGAGCGCCCTTCGGTGCTTTCCTGTCGGCGTGCCGACCCGGGTTTTTTATCGCTGCGCCGCTGGCGGATGCCTTGGCGACGGGTAGTCGTGGCCTCGCCATGCGTGATGCCTGAAATTCGCCGATTGCCGGCCGTCAGGGACACCCGTTGAGGTCGTCCCGCCAATTGTGGATGTGCGTGGAAAAGGGAACGGTCGGTCTAGGATTCCGGCCCCTCGCATTAATTGACCACCCCCTACCTCTGACCGCCGGCATCGGGGTGCCCCTTGGGCTTCACATGCAACACCTGCAGCCTCAGACCCGCCTCAAGGACGACGGCCTTCCTGCCCGGGGTCGATGTGACCTTCTGCCAGTGGGCGGCCACACGGGCGCGCTGGTCGGGTGTGAGGTAACGGTCGGTCGAGAGGACGAGCCAGTCGTGTTCGCCCAGATGGAACTCGGCGAGGTGCTCGCCTTCCTTTAGCTCGCTGATCATGTCGTGGTCCTCTGCTGTGTCAGATGGGCCAGCCGTCGGCATCACAGCCTCGGATCTGCACCGCGCCCTTCTCGATGCGCGCTTGGTCCGAGTTGTGGCAGTCGGCACACAGGCTGTTGAAGGGCCCGTCCCAGAACTGCTGCTCTGTCTCGCCGGCTGGGTGTCCGTTGGTGTGGTTGCACACCGTCGCCACCTTCGTGTGCTTGCGCTTGGCGCAGTACTCGCACAGCGGCTGCCTATCCAGCTGCGCCTTGCGCGTCCGTTGCCAGCGCGCGGTCCCATACAGATGCGAGAAGGCAGTGCCTCCGCGCTTCCGGGCATACCGGCCTTGCAGTGGGGCGCTCACCGGGAGGCACCATTGCAGCGGACGACCAGCGCGCGGCGTATCCACCACTCGACCCGATCCCAGTCAGGATCAAGCCCAGTGATCAGCACGCCCAAGCGCAACGCGGCTAGGTAGTAGCGAAACCACCACCGCAGCTCGACTGTTATCCCTGCCTTCGCCTGCCGCATCAGAACTCCTCGATGGCCCACCCGCCGCCATCCCGCTTGGGCTTCACCCTTACAGCGAGGAAGCGCATGGGGTATTGGTCGGCGGCGACCTTGATCTTGACCCTGGCGTCGTCGACCCAGAACCCTTTGACTTCGTGCAGCTCCATCACGCCATCCCCTGCCAGCACGGCGAAGTCAGGCGTGTAGAACGTGTTGTCGGCAAGCCGGAGTTTGATGCCTTCGAACCGGAACCACTGGACCTCTCCGGCGTGCTGCAGCGCGCGCAAGCGCTCGGCATAGGCCGCCTCGGTATTGTTCATCTGCCCAGCTTTAAGCCTGCCCAAGGCCTGAAGCCGACGGGCCGCTGCGGCCGGCATCAGCGCCCTGCCCCCGCCCGATCTGCTGCGATTACGGCTTGGCAGGCGCGGAGCTGGTCGTCGGCGTCTCGCCCGATTCGAACAATTCGGCCCGCAAACTCTTCTCGGCGCTGGGTTGCCGCATCACGTTGGAGGGCGCCGGCTGCGGTCTGGGACAGGAGGTCGGTGTGGCACGCGGCGAGGTCGTTGCGCAGGCGGAGAGCACCAGAGCGCAGGTCAGCCACAACAGCATCAGCGACGGACGGGGCCGCAGCTCGGTCTTCTTCATGCTTCTCTCCAATAGCGGCCATGGTCTCGGCCTGCATATGCTCGGTGGTGCGGGACTCGTTGACCTGGGCCAGCGCCGCAGTGGCTTGCTCGGATATGCCGGCCGATGTCGCAGCACCTGCGCGGTCGCCGCGCCAAGCCCAACCGGCCCAGAACGACAGCGAGAGGGTGGCAACGGCGATCAGTGCATAGATTCGGATCATCACGTCATCTCCGGCGGGATCACCGCGCCTACCTGTCGCATGGCGGATTCCAGCGACATGACCCGCAGGCGGAGCCGATGGGCCTCTTCCTGCGCAGTCATCCGCAGCCTGATTTCCTCGGCTAGCTGGAGGTTGGTTGCGGCCTGTGATTCCTCCAGCGACTTCACGCGCTGCACCAACCCGTTCAGCAGGTCTACGTTCGCGTCTGTCTCGGTCCGCTCTTTGCGTCGGGACAGCAGCGCACCCCACGTTTCCCTGGCAATCCAGAAGGCGGCGACGCCGCCCGCCATCCACCATGGGACGGTTTCTTCACTCATGGCGCCACCACCCCGCCGGCCTTCCGGTAGACGGCGAGCAGATCCTCAACCTTGCGCTCATGCTGCCCATACCCAGCGCCAGGCAGGCTTGCCCAGATATTGCGGACGGCGGCGATGGCTTCCGGGATTCTTCCCGCTTGGATCATCGACAGCGCGCGGCGCTCCCGGATCTGCTGCAGCGCGATCAGGTCTTGGCTCAGCGGCGAGAAGTCCGTCAGGCCCAGGCTCTTCCGGTAGGCGTCGTAGTACCGGCGCAGCAACTGGTAGCGGCCCGCGGCGGTCGACTGAATACCCAGCTTCGGGAGTTCCACCAGCACGCGGGGATGGTCTGCGTAGCCGGTGAAGAGCTTGCCGCCGACGATTACGTCATACCCATGGTCTTTCGTGGGTTGCTTGCCGTTGTCCGTGCCCTCGGACCAGGCCAGCATGTCCAGGAAGGCAACGACATTGATGCCGCCTGCCAGTTGGGGAGTGATGCGCGCCATGGTCGCCTCGGGTTCGTCAGTAGGCGCCCGCCCCACTGCCGGCTCGGCACGAGGGTTAATCCGGTCTGGATGACGGGCAAAGAAAAAGCCCCGGCTTGGCCGGGGCTTGCGTCTGGATGGTGGGAAGATTGCACGTCTTTTTGATGACCCAGCAAGTCATCATTACGCAGCGCGCGTCAGTGCCCTTCCAAACTCAGCCGCTGCAGCTTCTTCCGAGGCCCGCATGCGGCCGAGCATCCACGTGTACACGGGCTGCCAGAACCGGCTATACGCTGAGCAATCAGCCCCAATAGCGGCGGCGCGCTTTCTTCCGCTCAATGGCTCAAACCCGCTGCCGCTGCACTCGTCGCACCTCATGACGCCAGGGCCATCGGGATCCGGCTGCGTACGGTCGCCGTCGCACTTCTTGCAGACACACGCGGACGCCATCTCGCTGAACACCGCACCAGCCAATACACCGAGCTGCTCCATGGTGTTGTTCGGCCACGTGTCGGCGCGCGCGGCATCCAGCGCTGCCTCCGTTCGGCGAAGCTCTCGCCGTTGGACGTCCGTAACCGTGCCGCCGCCCCACCCCATGCTCGCCTTGGCGATGCCGAACTCGGTCCTCGCCGTGCTGAGCGCGAACTGCTGGCGGTTGAACTCAGGCGCCACAAGCGCGATCACACCCTGCCGCAGTTGGTCCCGGCGACGTGCCGCACTCTCCGGCCACCACAGAGCCTCCAGCAGCTCCCGACCCAGTCCCTGTTGAACATAGGCTAGCGCTGCCGCAATGTCTTGGGTGGTCAGCTCAGGCGTGCCGCCCCGACCTGTGTCGAACTTGACGGTCGTTGGCCCCATCCGGCTTGAAAGTAGTTCACGTACGTTCCCCATGGCCTTGCCCCTTGTGCGCTCGTTGATGGAATTCACCGCCTTGACGACGTCCAGCGTTCGCTTACCCACCGGACACCTCGCGCTTGATGGGGGCGGCAACCCTGTGGATCTCTCCCATCCGCAGGGAGTTGCGGAGATAAGTGCACCGCGAAGCTCCGGGCGTACGGAACTCAAACACCTGGCCGTCCCGCTCCCACATGAAGTGGATACGGCCACTCCGGTTACGCATAGTCCGAATCTTCACTCGCGACGGGTGGGCGACTTTCGCGGCGAGCGCGACTACAAGGCAGTTTGCCGGGAACTTCATGCCGCGCACTCCAACTGCTCCCAATGCGTCGTCAGGCGCTGAACCCTGCCGCCCCGCGCCAGGAACTGCTCGACCGTCTCCCCTTGGGGCACAGCCTTGGTCTTCGCCGGCGCGGGGGTATTCGCCGCCTGCATGTTCACCCGTGCAGCGCGCGATCGCTTCGGGGCTTTCACCGGCGCCGGCCGCGGCGGGCGGCGGGCCCTGTTACGGCGCGCATCCCGCTCGCGCTGGCGCTGTTTCCGCTCCGCATCGGTCAGCACAACACGCCGCATGCCCTGGCCGGTGAGCTGGTACACGGGGCCGATCTTCGTTTCGGTGCGGGCCAGGAAGCCTGCGGCGACGCAGTAGCGAACCGCATCCCGCACAGCCGAGCGTTGTTCGACCGTCTCAGCGCCGCAGCCCTCGCAGATTGCCAGCGATGTCCAGGGCGCGTCGATCGCGTTCTCGGTCAGCCATGCACGCACAGTGGCCGGGGTCGGATTAGATTTGGTGGTCATGCTGCCTGCCTCAATTCATTGACCAACGTCTGCTGTGCGATCAGCTCGTCGTCGGTGCCATACGTCTCGTGGAAGGTCCGCGAGCCATCCATCAGGCTCGGGCCCCATTTCTCGCGCATCTGCGCGAACGTGTTGTTCCCGAAGGGGTGCCGGCGGTGGTGCCACACGCACAGGCAGAACCCGAACCAGTGCCCCCGCCGGATGTTTCCAGACTTGGTGTGCTGGTAGTCGCCGCCGACGAACACCTGCTCAATATCCAGATAGCCCTGCACCACCAGCGACAGGCATGCCATGCACGGCCCGACCTTGGAGATCTCGATGCGGACTTCCTCCGCTGCGTTCGGCGGCGGCGCGCTGGACCACATCAGCGCGCGCCTCGCTTCTGGTCCTTGTCCGCCAGCCACCAGCCGTGCTGCCATGCATGCCCCTTGTCGCTCAGCGGCTGCAGCTTGCGGGGCTCCAGCTCGTCGTCGCTGTCCACCCATACCAGGTGCGGGTTCGTGCCCAAGGCGGCGCTGTTCAAACGTGCCGAATACCCAGCGTTGATTTCGGCGGCGTACTTGCTGCGGTTGCTGAACGAGGTGAAGTCGATCACGGCGATGGGGCTCCTATAGAACGGTTGCGGCGACGGCGAGGCGGTCGTTGGCATTTGCGGGCTTCGGCCTCAAGGCGCTTCGCCTCGGCCAGGTAGTAGTCGTTGCGCGACTTGCGCTCGCTGTCGGTGAACTGCACGTCCCGCAGCGCTGTCTCAGCAGCAGCCCGGTACGCCTTCGCCAACTTCCTGAGCGCCGGGCCCTGCAGGCGCGGGTCGTGCTTGAAGATGTCCAGCTCGTTGTTGTCCGAGCGCATCAGGCGGCGAGCCCTTCCCCATCGAACCCCAGGTCCGCAGCAGCGCGCGCCATGGCTGCGCGTGCGGCATCGCGGTCGCGCACCGGGTTCACGACGGGGTGCACCGGCGGCAGCGCCAGAGTGGGTTCGGGGACCGGCTTGCCGTCGACCACATGCCGCACGGCGCGCTCATAGGCGTCCTGCAGCATCCTGCTTTGCTGGTAGCCGTCCTCGGCGCTGGCGTAGTGGTGCAGATCCAGGAACGACCGCACCAGCACGGTAAAGCCGCACTGGGCGCGGCCCGGCCGCACTTCCTGCTGCACCTGGGCGAGCGCCGGCACGTCAAAGCACATGGCCCGGAAGCGCGGCGGGTTCGGCGGCCATTCCAGGGCGTCGCGCATGCAGGCCGACAGGCCGGCGGCCAGCTTCTTCGGGCTCAGGCCGCTGATGCACTGCAGCCAGACTTCACCAGCGGTCGTCAGCGCCCCGGATTGCGCAACCGGCGCTGCGCCATTCGCACGGGCCCACTTGGCCGGGAACATGGCCGCCATGCGCTCCCACAGGGTCCACAGCGCAGACATGGCGCGCGGGTCCGGATCAACCGACGACGGCAAACTCACCGTCGAGGATTCCTGCGCCGCCAGCGAGGCCACCAGCGCCATGCTGTCGCTGGTACTGATCTCGTTCGTACTGCTCCCGGAGCTGGGTGACGTGGTCGGCAGAACCGTGGTGAGGGGTCGCATGAGTCGCTCCGTTGGCGGGGTTGGCGATAGGGATCACAGGCAGGGCCAGGCCGGCGGCCATGGTCTGCCTCAGGGATTCGTTCATGTCGTGGCCGTTGGCGGCCAAGCCGAGCAGCGTGTTGCGTACCTGGAACCACGCCTGGATCGACAGCGGACGTCGGCAGGCACCGCGATGCCGGGTGAACCGGGCCAGCACCTCGCGGTCCAGACCGGTGGGCAGGCCGCCGAATCCGGCCAGCGCTGCGTCGATCTCCGACGTGGTCATCGAACCGTTGCCCGGCTCGTTCACACCGCTGCTGTGTGTGGGTTGCTGTCGATTGCTTTTGATTGCTTTTGGTTCGGGTGCAATAGCTGTTGCACCCTTTTCGACGCTGGGTTGCACCCTTTTCTGCGCTGCTTTGCACCCTTTACGACTCTGGGTTGCACCCTTTTCAAAGGGTGCAGAATTTGCACCCTTTGAATCTGAGTCGGATGCAACACCGTCGTTCGAGGTGGACAGCTCTTCACCCTTGATCCAACGCGGGCTGATTCGGTACTCGCGCGGGCGCCCGCCTGACTTGTAGCCGGACATGCGCCCGCCGCCAGCGTTGACCAGTTCCAGCCATCCGCTCTGCTCCATCTTGCGGAGCTGGTACTGCACAGAGCGCTCCGACTGCCGCGACTTCGTCGCGAGGCTGGCGATTGACGGGAAGATGTGGGTGCCATCGTCATGGGCGTGGTCGGCCAGGGCCAGCGCGAGCAGCATTTCGCCGCCGCCCGCCGGATACCTGTCGAACACCATGCCGGTCATTCGTGCTGCCATGTCAGATCACCAGCGCCAGGTTCTCGCCCGGGGCAACCGGCCACCAGGTGCACGCGCTGCGGCCGCTGACCTGGCACGGCTTCTTCGGGCCACGCCACGCGCGGCCGTCTTCCAGCAGTTCAGGGAGGCGACGGGCCAGCATGTAGCGGTCTTGGCCGGTGGCCTTGGCCAGCTCCATGCTGGTCATGCCTGGGTGCTGCTTCACGGCGCTGGCGGCGCGATCCTGCTGAAACGCTTGCAGCCCGCTGGACACCACGCGGGCGGCGGCTTCATGGCTGGTGCTGATATCGGTCGAGCGCGCGAGACGGCTGCTCATCGGTACTACCTCGTTGATTCATCGGGCCGCTTGAGGGCCTGAAAAGGGACGACATCGCCATTGCTTCGGGAGAGTCGGTAGCGCCGCCCCAATTCGGCGCGTGCCAACTCCGTTGCGGCCTGCTCCACGGTCATCCCCGCGTGGGCCGCGTACTGCTCAAGCCGTTTTCGCTCGTCGCGCGACAGCAGTATTTCCATAGGCCCTCCATCGGGACTCTTCTGGCCCTTCAGGCAGCGTCTGCATCAGAGCTACGCTGTTCCAACGACGCGAGGCCAGCCAGCACCAAGTCGCGCACAAACACAGCTGGCTGGCGGCCGTTGAAGTTCGCCAAGGCCTCGATCACAGCTTTTTCCGAGTCGTTGAACCGGACCTTGATCGGGTTATCACGAATGTTCGAAGGGTCTGCGTACATGTCCGTATGGAAGCCTCAAGAGGGATGGGTGAAAAAACGCACTTCAGCGCGCGGCAACTCAGGCCGCGTCAACAGAAATGATTCGATCGGAATCGGTGTCTTCTGGTGCGGCAGCGGTCACTTGGGCGTCGCCTTGCACCCCGAGCAGTTGCAACACCTGCGGGAGCGCAGGAACGCCCTGCTCTTCCGGCCATGCCGCAACCTCAACCGTGGGCAGCTTCAGAACCTTGGCCAAATGCGCATCGCTGGTCAGGCCCAGCCGAGCGCGCAGCGCGCGCTTGCTCATGCGGCTGTCCACAAGCGCCCCAACAGCAGCGCGGGCGTTACTGACGGCAGCCCCGAAGATCATTGGTTCCTTGGCCACGCGTTCCGGCCCGAGTCGCGCGGTTTCTCGCTCAATGCATGCAGCAAGCTCCGGGCTGGGCCGCTTCCCCCGCCAACGGGTCGCGATTTGCCAAAGGTACTCAGGGCTCGTGCTGCAGGCTTCGGCCAAAGCGACACGGCGACTCATATCCGAGATGTAGGTGAGTAGGTCCATGCGCTACACATTAGCCTGTGGCTATTCTAAACACAATAGCCAAAAGCTCGTTGGCTTGGATAGCCATTCGCTATTCAATAGCCGGATGCGCACAATTGAAGAAGTCCGCCTGGAAAATCTCATCAGCTTGATCACCGCCAGCGGTGGCCAAAGGCAGTTCGCGGAAGCGGCAGGGATCAAGAACCCTGCGCAGGTGAGCCAGTKGGTGAATCGCAGTCGCAACGCGACCACCGGCAAACCCCGTGTGATGTCGGGAACGACAGCACGCGCGATTGAAGCCTCGCTGGGGCTTGCAGCAGGCTGGATGGATACGCAGCACGCGCCCGAGAGCCTCTCTAGCTCGGAGGTCTCAGAGAGCGAGACGCGTCCGGGCTATGTTCGCTTCGACTTGTTTGAAGGGGGTGCTGGCATGGGTGCAGGGATAGTCAACCAGGACTACCCAGAGGTGGTGCAAACGATAGAGATTGCCGAGTGGGAAGTCCGCCGTAAGCTCGGCTACCTGCCTCAGCCTGGTCGGATAAAGATCATCACTGGCCGTGGGCCGTCAATGAGGCCAAAGCTGGAAGACGGTGACATCATCTGGATCGACACAACCTGCGACTACTTCGACGGCGACGACTACTACCTGATCAATATCGGCGGCGAGACGCAGATCAAGATGCTCCAGAAGCGCGGGGACGGCCTATACGTGGTCAGCGTGAATACTGACTTCCCAGCCTACCGGCCAGATCCAGGCGACGTGAGCATTCTTGGAAAGGCCCTTATCCACGCTGGTTTGCGCAAGTTCTAAACGCCTCGAAAACGATTTGCGCCTGGGGCTTGCAATCTGGCGCCGCCGCCGCTACCCTTCGCGCAAGTCGGACTGGAAATATCCGGTCGGCGCTGGGCCCCAACTCGTTGGGGCCCTTCGCTTTTATGGGCTAACCTTGACCCCGTAACCTGGGATGGTTCCGCTCGGAGAGCGCCTGATCCTTGCGCGAATCGCGTCGTACGCCCTGCTTTGCTGGCTTGGCCGCAAAACGTGGGAGCCAAGCGGCCGGGCCGCAAGATCGGCGATCTGGAGTCCGGCGGAGTTTGCCGCCTTGGGGACCATCAGCAAGTCAAAGGGCAGTGCTCGGCGGCACGCGTTGTTTCCGCTGACGATCTGGTCGAATGCGACCCTGAGTTGCGCGTCTTCTTTTTTCCCTCGGCACTCAACAACCACCGTCGTTCGACGTGCCCCATGCCCTCTATCGTTCAACTCTAGAAAAGCTCGCTCAAGCACGAAACTCATCGACAACTCGTATGGGTTACGTGGCGCTGCGTAACGCTGGATGTACCTTTCCTTGTGAATAACGCTGTAAATCAGCTGAAAACCACCGTCCAAGAAAATTTCAGCAACCTCTTGATGGAAGCTATCGCGACGCTCGGCAATTTGTAAGAAAGAGAACTCGCCCCGCGGCTTGCGAATCTCTCGCTCGTGGAGGATAGCCTCCGTGTGTCCCCAGTATTTGAGCTTGAGACGTCCGAGCGCCGGGGAAAGGACGTCCACGTACTCTTCCTTTGCCACTAGAACCCCGCAGAGCACGAAGACTGGGTAATGGCGATCGATGGTTTCCAGCCCATGATCGCCACTCTCATCAATAAAGAGCATGTAGTCGCTGAACATCCGTTTCCGCGCTCACTCACTAGACTAAAACTGGCGTTGATCTTAGCAAAGACACTGCGCGCCCCGGTTGGCCACAACATATGGACCATCCATGCTCAAAACAGCACCGTCCGTTAGCTTATGGCTATTGACAGGCAAATAGCCTTTGGCTAATGTTCGTTCGTCGCCCCAGTAACAGCCCATCCGGGCCGGGGCACGGAGTCTTCCATGGCCTACATCAGCACCACTGATCGCTCCCACGCCGTCGTGGAAGCGCGTCCGCGTAACGAATCCATCGTCATCAAGATCGGGGACGCCCTCATCGTCCTTGAGCAGGCAGAAGCACTGCAGCTCAGCGCCGACCTTGCTTCAGTGGCCGGCCAGTTCAGCCCCGCCCTCCAGCGCGGCAACGCCGACCTGGTCCAGGTGCACGCATGAGCGCACCTGTCGATGTCCTGGCGCTGCGCGACGACCTCGCGTGGTGGATTCGCCTGGAGCGCGGTGCCAGCCGACGCGCTCGGTACTTCGAGCGCCGGGCAAACAACCCCAAGAACCCGAACCGTGCAGCTTCCGCGCGTGTCGCCGCCGGCTACCAGGGTGACGCAGCGAAGGACCGCAGGCGAATCGCCGAGCTGCGCGACACCCTCGCCCTCGTTCAAGGCGGCGCCGCATGAGCTTCTACAAGACCAACGCCCCGGCCGTGCTGGCCGCGTGGGAAGAAGAAAGCGCGCAGAAGGCAGCACTCCGAGCGGAAATCGATACCTTCGCCGCCAAATTCGGCGGCGAAGGCTTCATTTATGCCGATCCCTACCGCTTCGCTGGGATCAAATTCGTGTCGGTCGCGCCTCGTGACCTCTGGCGCGCGCCTGATCGCGACGGCCTGCAGTGGCCGCGTAGCTCTCCGCTCAAGGGCGCCAGCGCAGAAACCAAGGCAGAGCTGAAAGCCCTGAACGCGACCTGGAGAGATCACGCCCCCACCGGCAGCATCCGTGCCAACCGTGTTCACCAAGCCCTCGGCTTCAGCAGCCATCTGGAATTCCTGTTCGAAGGGCTGACGCTCTTCGTCTATGGCGGATTCCTCTACGCCAGCACCCGCAAGGCCATGCCCGGCATGACCGAGATCCTGGGCAGCGAGTACGAGGCTGCCGAGCGCGCCTTGCTCCAGGGCGGTGACGCATGAGCGTCACCACCTACGAGCAGTTCGCCCGCGCACAGTCCGTGCGCAGCCAGGCCATCAGCAAGGGCTGGAACCACCACGAGTGCGTCGGCCAGCTGGTCCGCGCTGGCTATTCCAAGGCCGTCCAGAACGAACTGGCCGAGCGCGCGCGCCGACAGCGCGAAGCACGGTCCCCAGCACCGGGAGGCGACGCAGCATGATCGTCGTCACCTTCTTCCTCGGCTTCCTTGCCGGCGCCACCCTGGCCTCCGTCGTCGCCACCACCTGGCTTGGCCGCTGCCAAACCGAACACTTCGCCCGGATGCTCGAACAGATCCGCTCGCTAGACCCGCGCGCATGACCGCAGCCGTCGCCGAGGGACCGACCGTGGCCGCCACCGTGCGCGCCATGCGCCGCGCTGGCGCCGCTGTTGAGCCGGTGCCGGCGGAGACGGTGCGCGGTTGGGCGGCCACCCTCATGGACCAGCTGTACGGCCTCCAGAAGCCGGTGCGCTACGAATGCCGCCCCCGCTACTCGTCGGAACCGTGGATCGCCGCGAACGAAGGCGACGTGATCAACGCGCGGCGGCGTGACCTGGTGGTGCGTGCGCTCTACCTGCACCCGAAGGCAGACCAGCCGGCCAAGGCCCACCGGTTCCGCGACGGCGTATGCCAAGACTGCCACGAGAAAGACTGGCTGGCCGGGCCCGACTGCTGCCCACCGGCGCCAACGTTGGACAGGCGCGCCGCCCTCCCCTTCGACCCCTTCTGGTTCCGCGAACCCCTCCAGGCACTGCAGCAGATCGCCACGTCGAAGGTCATCAACCACTACGACGCCCGCCGCTGGCAGACCGAAACCACCTACCTGCTCGAACGACTCGACCAGTACCTCAAGGACACCCAGGCATGAGCAACGAACAGCACGCCTCCACCACCGCCGCCGATATCGATTCCCTCGCGCTCGACGTCGCCCGCCGGTTCACTGAGGAATGGGATCCGCAGCGTCGCGCGAGTCTGCAAGTAGCCATCATCCAGGCCATCCGCACCGCGCTCGCGCAGTGCATTGACCTGGGCTCCGGCGTCCGCGCGATCGCCGATGAGCGCCAGCGGCAGGTTGACGCCGAAGGCTACAGCGCCGAAAACGACGCGGACTACAAGGCCGGCGAACTGGCGAACGCGGCGTTGGCCTATGTCCAGGTGGCGGCGATGGACTTGGCCGCCGGCGGGCGCTCTCACGTGGCGACGCGGTCGCCGCCGGCGTGCTGGCCATGGCACCGCCTGTGGTGGAAGCCGAGGGACGCGCGCCGTGACTTGGTGCGCGCTGGGGCTCTGATAGCTGCGCAGCTTGATTTGCTCGACCGTCCGCGCGATCCAGCGCCGGGGGTGTCCCATGGCTGACCCACTGCCCGCCACCGCGTTGTTCTCAAATGACCAGCGAGCCATCACCCCTAATGCCAGTCACGTGTCGAAGCAGCTGCGCAGCAAAGTCCATTGCTTCGCGGTCCCCCATCTGACGGCTGGGCACTGGCGCCATCAAGTGCCGGTGTACTACGTCGTCTCCCTGGATCACTTCCACGTATGCATCGAAGTACTCGGTGCCATCCGAACGGCGCTGATAGCGCGGCCGAAGCACGTGACCGGTCTCGTTGGTATCGCGGTGCAGCGTCGTAGCAATCTGCGAACGGGCGCTGCGAATGCCAGCTGCGCGCGCATCGTCCAGCGTGCCTGGAACTCCAAGCCCGTGCCCAAACGTGACGGTCACTCCGTTAGGCCGTTTAACTTCCACCACATGCACGGACCAACCGTTGGCGGCCTTCGTCACGCTCACTTTTGCAAAGAGCCCGTCCTGATGAACGAGAAAAACCTCGGAATGATCGAGTTGGCTATGCGACATGGCTTCCGTCCTCTAGGGCTGGGCCGAGCTTACCACTGCGGAGAGAGCCCCAATGGCTGATATCGAACAGCAGGCCGTCCTGAACCCCTACTACGACGGGCCCATCTGGAAGGCTTTTGGGCTCGGCCGCGCAGCTTACCTGGTGGTGCCGCGCCGCACGTTGCAGTCCATGCCGCTCGACTGGCAGGAGAGGTTCGTTGCGCTGATGGATGAGGCTCAAGAGCAGCTTCCCGCCGAGGCCTTCCCCGAATACTCCGTGCAGCGCAAGGAGGGCGGTCGGTTCGTGGCCGATCCGCTACGGGACTACCGCCACACCGGGCCCATAGCCCCGAATCCGCCCGTCACTCTGGCCACCGTCAAGCCGCCGCGCAACATGCGCATCAAGGTCCCGGCTGTTGCTGAGATTCGGGAGGACCGGTGATGGCAGGTCCAATGCACGATGAGATCGTGGCAGCAGCCGTCCGGTGGCTTCGACGCAACGGGTGCGCCGCGATCCTTTGCGACCCATTCAAGGCCGGTCCCCGTGAACAGCCCGATGCCATCGGCTGGCGTGATGGGATATCGCTGGTCGTGGAGGTGAAGGCCAGTCGCTCCGACTTCCTTGCCGACGCCAAGAAGCCGCACCGCATCGATCCGGCAGACGCCGTCGGCGACTGGCGCTTCTATGCGGCACCGCCCGGGGTGATCAAAGTCGAGGACCTGCCGGCCGGCTGGGGATTGCTGGAGTGGGACGGGAGCTGCCTGAAGCCTTCGCATGGCGTGCCGCTTGGCAACTGCAACTGGCACGGCGCGCCCTTCCGCGACACGTCGAACAAGCGCGCCGAAACCCAGCTGTTGGTCTCCGCAATCCACCGGCCTGAGTTCGTGCCGCGCCGTGGCACAAGGCTGCGCCCAGGGATCCACTTCGAAGCTTGGGCGGCTCACCTCCTCGAGCCGGAGGTGGCCGGTGGCTGATCCCTTCACCCAGGCCAAGCACACGGCGCGCGTGCTGCTGCACGAGGCGCGCGCCCGGCGCGGCACGTCCTTCTCCCACGTGCTGCTGCGCTGGGCCGGCAATGCCCGCCGCCGGGCCGCTGCTGCCCTTCCTCAACCCACCGCGGTGGTCGAGCGCCGCTCGGCCCTCCCCGCCCAACTGGAGCTGTTCGCTTGAGCCAGACCAAACTCCAATCGTTCCTCGAGGCCAACGTCAGCACGGCAATCGGCTTCGGGATCTCCTGGGCGGTGACGCCGTTCGTGATGGCCGCGTTCGGCTACTCCGTCGGCGCGGGCACAGCGCTGGGCATCACTGTGGTCTACACCGTGATCTCGATCGTGCGCGGCTACCTGGTGCGGCGCTTCTTCAACCGGTTGGCGGTGCGCCGATGATCCACGTCGGCGACTGCCGCGAGGTCTTGCCCATGCTCCCGGCCGCGATTGCGGATTGCTGCATCACCGATCCGCCCTATGGCGACACGTCTTTGGAATGGGATGCGATCTGCCCTGGGTGGATCGAACACGTGGCTCGGGCCCTCAAGCCAGCGGCCTCCATCTGGGTGTTCGGCTCCATGCGCTTCCTGGTGCCGGTGTTCGCGGAGATGGCGGCCCACGGGTTCCGGTACTCCCAAGACGTCGTGTGGGAGAAGCAGAACGGCACGGGCTTCCACAACGATCGGTTCCGGCGGGTCCATGAGCATGCGGTCATGTTCTATCGCGGCGCATGGGCGGACGTGCACCACGCGGCGCAGGTCACGAACGACGCGCGCGCCAGGGTCGTCCGTAAGAAGCAGAAGCCGGCTCAATGGCATGGCGCTACTGGATCCACCACCTACGTCTCGGAGGATGGCGGCCCACGCCTGATGCGTAGCGTGATTCAGGTGCGCAACGAACACGGCCGCGCCATCCACCCCACCCAGAAGCCGCTCGAGCTGCTCTTGCCCCTGATTCGCTACTCCTGCCCACCTGGCGGGACCGTGCTGGACCCTTTCGCGGGCAGCGCAAGCACCGGCGCCGCAGCCACGATCGAACACCGCAGCTTCGTCCTGATCGAGAAGGATCAGGCCATCGCCGCGTCGGCCCAGCAACGCCTGGACAACGAAGCCCCGCTGCTGCGAGGCGCCGCCGCATGAACATCGTCAACCTGGAGGCCACCCCATGACCCAGCGACACATCAGCCACCCCGAGGGGCTGCCGGCCTGCGCCGCCGGACACAGCGCGCGCCACATCCACGACCTGCGCGGCCTCGCCGCCGGCGGTGGCCACCTGGTCGAGTGCAAATGCCGGATGACCAGCAAGCATGCCGAGCCGGATGCCGCCCTGGCCGAATGGCGCCGCATCAACCGCCCCGCCCGCAGCGCGCGAAAGGTGCTGCCCGCGATCGCGGCCCCGGCGGCGGACAACGTTATCCAGATGCGCCTGCAGATGCCAGGCGAAGGGCGGGTGGCCAGTGGCTGACATGTTCCTATCGCGCGATGAGATCGTCACCCTGTGCCGCACGCCGCAGCGCGCGCGCCAGGCGGCGTTTCTCCGCAAGAACGGGATCAAGCACTATCTGGATGCTCACGACTGGCCTGTCGTGTTGCGCTCCAGCGTTGAAGGAACGAGCGCGAGCGCCAAGCAGGCGCTGACATGGACCCCGAGCAAGGTTGCGTAAATGGGAAGGAAACCGAACAAGCCGGGGGCCATCCCCCGGTTCCGCGCTCGCCGGCAGAAGTCCGGCGTGGTGCACTACTACTATGATCACGGCGGCAGGCCACGCAAGGAGACGCCTCTCGGGAGCGACTACGGCGTAGCCATCAAGAAGTGGGCGGAGTTCGAACATGCGAACACTATCCCGGCCGCCGCCGTCGTGACCTTCCGCCACGTCGCGCAGCGCTACCAGGCAGAGGTCGTGCCCACCAAGGCAGTGACCACCCAGCGCCTCAACAATCGCTGCATCACCGCACTGCTCAGCTTCTTCGATGCGCCACCTGCGCCATTCGAAGCAATCCGACCGATCAACATCAGACAGTACTTGGACTGGCGCCCATCGAAGGTCATCGCCAACCGGGAAGTATCCCTGTTCTCGCACATCTGGAACTGGGCACGCGGCAAAGGCGTCACGGACCTGCCGAACCCGTGTGAGGGCATTCGACGCAACAAGGAATCTGGCCGCGGCGTCTACGTGGAAGACGAGGTGTTCCAGGCGGTCTACCGGCATGCCGACGCCTCCCTGCGGGACGCCATGGATCTTGCCTACTTGACCGGCCAGCGCGTCGGCGACGTCTGGTCAATGGATATGCGGCAGGTCACACCCCGTGGCCTGGCTATCACGCAGGCGAAGTCCACGAACAAGGTGCTCATGGAGATCACGGGCGAACTGGGGACGCTGCTGGAACGGATCGCCAAGCGGAAGAGCGAGAAGCTTCCTGACGGCAAGTCGAAGCCGTACAGCACCCGCTTGATCGTAGACGACAGCGGGCTGGCACTGGGCCGGGCAGCGCTGCGCTACCGGTTTGACAAGGCGCGCGATGACGCCGGCATTGCAAAGGGGGAGTTTCAGTTCCGCGACCTGCGCGCGAAGGCAGGCACGGACAAGGCCGATTCGGCCAATGACATTCGCGAAGCGCAGGCCCAGCTGGGCCACTCATCGGTCACGACAACCGAGATCTACGTGCGAAAGAAGCGGGGTTCAAAGGCCACCCCTACACGCTGACCTTAACGGCAGCGAAGTGGTTGGCCAGGGCGTTACGGTGACGTCACGCAAGCGTGATCGACAGGGCCTACGGGTTGCGAGACCATCAAAGCCCACCAAATGAGGTCATTAGAATGCAGGGTAAACCCGACAGCAACACGATCACTGTCGACGGCGCAGTGGTTCGCGGACCCGCGTCGCTGCGAGCTCGGATCGAAGCTGCTCTAGATGCACTGTCTATGGCAGGACAACCAACATCTTCCAATCCCGGAATCAGCACGTACAGGGATTGCGACCCTACCCCGGACGGCTGGACGTTTCACGCCGAGACGGCCTCGGACGCAGCTCAGCTAAAGGATTGGATCGACACCCACGCCTGACCTCAATAGAGCAATTGCGGAGCGGACCAGATATTGCGGAGCGACCAGAATCCCCGAAAGTACTGGGGGATATGGAGCGGGTGAAGGGAATCGAACCCTCGTCAGTAGCTTGGGAAGCTACAGCTCTACCATTGAGCTACACCCGCGCGGTGCCGGACAAGTCTATGCGGCGGGACGGTAAAAAGGCAACGGGCGGCACTGGGCCGCCCGTTGTTTCTGCGTTTCGACCGCTCCGCGCAGCGCCCGGTCRGGAGCGCTGCGCGAAGTGGATCAGAAGCTGCCGCTGAAGCTGGCAAACAGCGTCGCGTCGCGGGCGCGCTTCTGCAGCGTGGTGGTGCTGATGCCCACGTTGCTGTTCAGGCCCCACATGCTGACGCGGGCGCCCAGTACGGCGGTGGCGTAGTTTTTGTCGAATTCCAGGCCCGGCACCTTGTACATGCCCACTTCCGGCATCGACTGCAGCCATGCGCTGGCCTCCTTGCTGTCCTCGAACTCGTGGTCGTAGGTCACCTGCACGTACGGCTTGACGCTGCCGCCGTCGAAGCGCGCCTGCCAGCCGATGCGGCCCACGGTGGAGTCGGCATCCTGGTCGGCGTAGCCCAGCGCGGTCGCGCTCGGGTTGCTCTCGGTGTACCCGTCCAGCTTGACCTTCTGCCAGATCACTGCGGCCACCGGACCGTGGCGGAAGCCGCCCTCGGTGCCGAACTCGTAGCCGGCGTTCAGGGCTGCGGTCAGGTTGCTGCCTTCCGGGGAGCCTTCGTGGATGCGGGTGGCCGGCCCCAGCTGGAGCTTGCGGGTCACGTCATAGTCCAGCCAGCTGTAGCTGAGCTGGGCGTTGACCCAGGCGCGCTCGCCGTACCAGCCGGCGAACAGGCCCAGCGAGGTGTCGGACTGGGTGAAATCGCCCTTGTTCTTGCCGAAGTCCGCATCCATGCGGCCGTAGCCGGCGAAGCCGCCGAGCACCATGCCGTCACGCGCCCAGTCCACGCCGAACAGGCCGGCCGGAGCCATGCCGTCGTACAGGTCGGCGTGGGCGTAGCGCTGCATGTCGCCACGCAGGTTGCCCCACCAGCTCAGGCCATCGGCCGGACGGCCGCCCAGGTGCCAGCTGACCTGGTCGGCGCGCGAACGACCCACGGTCTGCGCCGAGTGGGTCAGGATCTGCTGGTTGCGCGGCGCTTCCAGGATCGACAGGGTGTACTGGCCCAGCATTTCATGGGTGGCAGCGGTCGGATGCACGCCATCGGCGAACACGTAGGTGGTCGCGGCACTCGGGGTGACGTAGGCCAGCGGGCTGCAGGTCAGCGACGAGGCCGTGGTGCAGGCCGGGCTGGTGACGTTGACGAAGCCGTACTGGCCCGGGTTGGCCACGATTTCCTGCAGGACGTGGAAGGTGTCGACCGGAATCACCTGCAGGCCAGCCGCCTTCAGGCCGGCGAACAGGGCATCGTTGTAGGCCTTGGCCAGCGCGGTGCCGGCGGCCATGCCGGCCGCGCCGCCCGCGCGTGCGCCCGGGGTCAGGCCGACGTCGGGAATGGTCGGGACCACGACGTACTGGGCGCCGGCACCCTTCAAGGTAGCGACGATGCCGACCTGGTCGGTCACCGCGTTGGTCAGCGTGGACACCAGCGGCGCGCCGGCCTGGATGGCAAACAGATCGTTGGCGCCGCCGAACACGGTGTACAGCGCGTTCGCGTCAGCCTTGCCGCCGTTGGCAGCCAGGTACTGCGCAGTCTGGGTCTTGAGCGAGTACACCGGCACCGCCGGGGTGCCCGGGGCCAGGGTCAGACTGCTATCCACGCCCACGCGGGCGCCACCGATGGCGTAGTTGTCGCCGTTCTGGCCGTTGCCGTGCGCCGAGGCATTGGTGCCGTAGTAGTCGGCGACGAACTGCGCATACGTCCAGCCCGGGTTGGTGGTGGACTGGCCGGTGACCGGTCGCACTTCGGCCGGCAGCAGCGGGCGGAAGTAACCGGCATCGGTGAGGCTGTCGCCGATGAACACGGTCTTGGTATAGGGGGACTGCTGGGCCATGGCCGGCAGGGCGGCCATGGCGATGGCCACGGCCATCAGGGAACGCAGGGGGCGCTTGCTGAGCAGCATGTAAAACTCCTTGGGGTGGGGAACAGCCGACGTACGCCGGCGCACGGTGGCAATGGTTTCACTGCGCCCCGGGCAATTCACGCTGCGTCGCCGCATGAAATCGCCCCGGGCCTCTGGAAACCCCGCACGGCGGCCTCCGCCGCCCCGACAGCGGGCCGGCAAGGGTACGCACACCGGCCACAATTAGGGACAATGGCGTCATGAACATCGTGCTCAACGGCGACACCCGCCAGCTTCCGCAAAGCGCCACCGTCCTGGACCTGCTGCAGATCGAAAACCTGCTCGAACGCCGTGTCGCGGTGGAGGTCAATGGCGAAATCATCACCCGCGGCCGCCACGCCGACCACCTGCTGCAGGACGGCGACGAGGTGGAAATCGTGCATGCGCTGGGCGGCGGTTGAACAGCGTCAGCGCCGCCACCACCGGCACTCGACGGTCGCTGCAGCCGCAGCATCGTGACGCGCGATAGGCGATAATTCGGCCCATGAATGCACATGCCCCCACTGATTCGCTGGTGATCGCCGGCAAGACCTACAGTTCCCGGCTGCTGACCGGCACCGGCAAGTTCAAGGATCTGGAAGAAACCCGCATCGCCACCGATGCTGCCGGGGCCCAGATCGTCACCGTGGCGATCCGCCGCACCAACATCGGGCAGAACCCGGGCGAGCCCAACCTGCTGGACGTGCTGCCGCCGGACCGTTACACGATCCTGCCCAACACCGCCGGCTGCTACACCGCCGACGACGCGGTGCGCACCTGCCGGCTGGCGCGCGAGCTGCTGGACGGGCACAACCTGACCAAGCTGGAAGTGCTGGGCGACCAGAAGACCCTGTACCCGGACGTGGTGCAGACCCTCAAGGCCGCTGAGGTGCTGGTCAAGGATGGCTTCGAGGTGATGGTCTACACCTCCGATGATCCGATCCTGGCCAAGCGCCTGGAGGAGATCGGCTGCGTTGCGGTGATGCCGCTGGCCGCGCCGATCGGCTCGGGGCTGGGCATCCAGAACAAGTACAACCTGCTGCAGATCATCGAAGACGCCAGAGTGCCGATCATCGTCGACGCCGGCGTGGGCACGGCATCGGACGCGGCGATCGCGATGGAGCTGGGCTGCGATGGCGTGCTGATGAACACCGCCATCGCCGGTGCACGCAAGCCGGTGCTGATGGCCAGCGCGATGCGCAAGGCGGTCGAAGCGGGGCGTGAGGCCTTCCTGGCCGGGCGCATTCCGCGCAAGCGCTACGCCAGTGCCTCCTCGCCGATCGACGGGTTGATCGGCTGATGACCAATCCCTTCGACAGCGCCGGTGCCAAGGCACCGCCCAAGCCCTTCACCATCACCGAAGGCCGCCGCGAGGTGCGCAGTTTCGTGCTGCGCCAGGGCCGCTTCACCCCGGCCCAGCAGCGCGCGTTCGACGACCGCTGGCCGCGCTTCGGCCTGGACTTCACCGGCGAGCCGCGCGACCTGGAGGTAACCTTCGGGCGCGATGCGCCCAAGGTGCTGGAGATCGGCTTTGGCAACGGGGCCGCGCTGCGCTTTGCCGCCCAGCAGGACCCCAGCCGCGACTACATCGGCCTGGAAGTGCACGCCCCCGGCGTGGGCCGCCTGCTCAACGCACTGGCCGACGACAACGCCGATCACGTGCGTCTGTACCACCACGATGCGGTGGAAGTACTGGAGAAGGAGATCGCCGATGGCGCGCTGGATGAAGTGCGCATCTATTTCCCCGATCCGTGGCACAAGAAGCGTCACAACAAGCGCCGCCTGATCCAGCCCGGCTTTGCCGACCTGCTGGTGCGCAAGCTGCGCGTCGGCGGCCGCCTGCATTGCGCCACCGACTGGCAAGACTATGCCGAGCAGATGTGGGACGTGCTCGACGCCACCGACGGGCTGACCAACCGCGCCGGGCCGCGTGGCCAGGTGGAACGTCCCGCGTGGCGCCCGCAGACCCACTTCGAAACCCGTGGCCAGAAACTCGGCCATGGCGTGTGGGACCTGTTGTACGACCGTACCTGATCCCACCCCAAGGAACCGCGCCACCCCATGGACACCGCGCTGACGCTGACCACCGATATGAAGCTCGTCCTCGGGCTGGTTGGCTTCACGATGGCGATGTTCCTGTTCGAGCGCATCCGCGCCGACGTGGTGGCGCTGGTGGTGCTGGTGGTGCTGGGCGTCACCGGGCTGATCGCGCCGGAGGAAATCTTCGGCGGCTTCTCCGGCAACGCGGTGATGAGCATCATCGCCACCACCATCCTCGGTGCGGGCCTGGACCGCACCGGGGCGTTGAACCGGCTGGCGGCCTGGCTGCTGCGGCGCGGGCATGGCGTTGAAACGCGCCTGCTGATGATGACCACCGCGATCGCCGGCTTGAACTCGTCCTTCATGCAGAACCCCTCAGTGATGGCGCTGTACCTGCCGGTCGCCTCGCGGCTGGCCGCCCGCACCGGCCTGACCCTGCAACGGCTGCTGCTGCCGATCGCCGCGGCGATTGTGATGGGCGGTGCGCTGACCATGGTCGGCAACTCGCCGCTGATCCTGTTGAACGATCTGCTGGCTTCGGCCAACAACAACCTGCCCTCGGGCCTGGCCACCATCGAGCCGCTGCGCATGTTCGCGCCGCTGCCGATCGGCGTGGCGCTGTTGATCGCCTCGCTGCTGTACTTCCGCTACTTCGGCGACCGCAAGCTGGTCGAGGAAGAAACCCTCGCCAACGATGGCGTCACTCCGGCCCGTACCGAAAGCTACTTTGCCAAGACCTACGGCATCGAAGGCGACGTGTTCGAGCTGGTGGTCACCGCCGAAAGCCCGTTGGTCGGCATGACCCTGGGCGAGGCCGAGAACGTGCACGACGCACCGCTGCTGCTGGCGCTCAAGACCGGCAACGACACCCGCCTGGCACCGCCGGCGGAAATGCGCATCTGGGTGGGCAGCGTGCTCGGGGTGATGGGGGCGCGCCAGCAGGTAGGCGATTTCGCGCAGAACCAGTTCCTGCGCATGTCCTCGCGCCTGAAGCACCTGGGCGACCTGTTCAATCCCAGCCGCGCGGGTATTTCCGAAGCGGTGATCCCGCCGACCTCGGACGTGATCGGCAAGACCGCTTCGGAGCTGCGCCTGCGCAAGCAGCGCGGCATCAGCCTGCTGGCGATCAACCGCGACAAGCAGGTGATCCGCGAGGACGTGCGCAACGTGGCGCTGCGCGCCGGCGACATGCTGGTGTTCCATAGCATCTGGACCGATCTGGCGCAGGCCGCCAAGAGCCGCGACTTCGTGGTGGTCACCGACTACCCCAAGGGTGAGCAGCGCCCGCACAAGTTCAAGATCGCGATGAGCATCTTCGCCATCACCATCCTGATCGCGCTGACCTCCAAGCTGCCGGTGGCGCTGACCCTGATGACCGGCGTGGCCGGCATGCTGCTCACCGGCGTGCTGCGCATGGACGAGGCCTACGCCTCGATCAACTGGAAGACCATCTTCATGATGGCCGGGCTGATCCCGCTGGGCTGGGCGATGGACAGCAGCGGCGCGGCCGCCTGGATCGCCGGCCACACCATCGACCGCCTGCCCACCGGCATCCCGGTGTGGGTGCTGGAAATCGCGCTGGCGCTGCTGACCACGATGTTCTCGCTGGTGATCAGCCATGTGGGGGCGACCATCGTCATGGTGCCGATCGCAGTCAACCTGGCGTTGGCGGCCGGTGGCAATCCGACCGCATTTGCGTTGATCGTGGCGTTGTCGGCGTCCAACAACCTGATGACCGCCTCCAACCCGGTGATTTCGATGATCACCGGCCCGGCCAACTACACACCGCGCGAACTGTGGCGGGTGGGCGCCCCGCTGTCGCTGATCTACACCGCCGTAGTGGTGTTGATGATCAACGTGATGTTCTGACCGCCTTCGGACCGTTGGCAACGTGCGTGCAATGACCGGGAGTGTCGGCCGCTGGCCGGCTCGTCGTGCAACCGACACCAGACACAGCCGGCCAGCGGCCGGCACTGCGATTCATCCCAGCCACACCTGACCATCGCGCACCTGCAGCGCTACCGAACGCAGGCGGTCGCCCTTGCAGGGTCCTGCCACGCAGGTGCCATCGTCCAGCGAGAACGATGCCCCGTGGGCAGCGCACACCAGATGGCCTTCGCGGCTTTTGAGGAACTGGCCGGGCGCCCAGTCCAGGCGGCGCCCGGCATGGGGGCAGATGTTCAGCCAGCCACGCACGTCATCGCCTTCTCGATACAGCACGACCGACTCGCTGACCCCTTCGAGCGTCGCGTCCACCTCGGCAAATCCGGCCTCGGCAATGGCATCCAGCGCGATCAACGGGGCTACAGCGGCATCAGGTGCAGACATGGCGGAGGCAGTCGGACAACGGGATCACATTCTCTCACGCCCTCATCTGGCTGGCTGCGGGATGAACACAAGTCATTGATTTGAAATGAACAGCGTTGCCGTTTAACGAGTTTTTCACTCAATGACAGTGGCCAGCCCGGATACTCGGAGTTCGCTGACTTCAGCCAAAGAAACGCCATGTACAACCGCTTCTTCCAGTTCAACTCGTTCCGCACCCTGTTCGCGCCGCGCAAGCCGCGCCATCCGCTGGTGCGCGTTGCGGTGGGTCTGCTGGGCCTGGCGATCCTGGCCGCGCTGGTGTTTGTCGGGGTTTTCGTGGGTGCGGCGATGATCATCGCCGGTCTGGCATGGAAGCTGCTCGCCCAGCGCAAGCAGAACGCGCGCCCGAGCGACCCGCACGTGGTCGACGCCGAGTACCACGTGGTCCGCAAGCAGGCCTTGCCGCTGTCGCGCTGAGGTTCCGCCGCGCGCGCCCGCGCGGCGTGTTCTGAACTCCGCTGCATTGAACGCCAACGGCCACGCCTCGGCGTGGCATGTCGCGCGCGCGCGTTCTAGACTGCCCGTGACCTTACGTGACAGGACGCGAGCATGACCGATGTAATCCCCACGCCCGAGCCACCGCGCATTCCGGTTGCCGGTGGCGGCACCTTCCCGGTGCGCCGCATCTACTGTGTCGGGCGCAACTTCGCCGACCATGCGCGCGAGATGGGCGCGGCCGTGCCGGCCGCCGAGGATCGCGGCCGCCCGATGTTCTTCAGCAAGCCCGCCGATGCGATCGTGGTCGGACATGACGATGTGATTCCCTACCCGTCGGCGACCTCGGACCTGCACCACGAAGTCGAGCTGGTGGTGGCGATCGGCCGCGACGCGCCCGCCGGCGAGCTGCCGGTCGACCAGGCCGAAGCACTGGTGTTCGGCTACGGCGTCGGCCTGGACCTGACGCGGCGCGACCTGCAGGCGCAGGCCAAGGCCAAGGGCCATCCGTGGGATCCGGCCAAGGGCTTCGACCAGTCCGCCCCGGTCAGCGAACTGGTGCCGGCGGCGGAAGTGGGCGATCTGGCCGCGCTCAACCTGTCGCTGGAGATCAACGGTGAAGTACGCCAGCAGTCGCTGCTGGACCAGATGATCTGGAACGTGCCGGAGATCCTGCACGAGTTGTCCAAGCTGTGGGCGCTGAAAGCCGGCGACCTGGTCTTCATGGGCACCCCATCGGGCGTGGCCGCGTTGAAGCCGGGCGACCGTTTCAGCGCGCGGCTGGAGAACGTGGCCGAGCGCCACGGCATCATCGCCGGATGACACGCGCTGCGCTACGCTGCGGCGTCCTTTGATTCCCCCGATACGATAGGAGAGCCCGATGGGTGTACTGACTGAGTTCAAAGAGTTCGCCATGCGTGGCAACGTCATCGACCTGGCGGTCGGTGTGGTCATCGGTGCGGCGTTCGGCAAGATCGTCACCGCGCTGGTGGACAAAATCATCATGCCGCCGCTCGGCTGGATGATCGGGCGGGTGGATTTCTCCGAACTGGCCTGGACGCTGGCCCCGGCGCGGATTGCCGCAGATGGCAAGGAGATTCCGGCGGTGGTGATCGGCTACGGCGACTTCCTCAACACCGTGGTGCAGTTCGTGATCGTGGCCTTTGCGATCTTCATGGTCGTGAAGTTCATCAACCGCCTGGCCCGCAAGAAGCAGGCCGAGCCGGCCGCCCCGGCGGCGCCGAGCGAAGAAGTGCTGCTGCTGCGCGAAATCCGCGACAACCTGAAGCACTGAGGCAGCACTGTCGGTGGCCCGCCGCTGGCCGGCAGCACGGAAACGGTAGTGCCGGCCGCTGGCCGGCTCCACGGATAGTCGGATC